>JAHWKJ010000217.1 GCA_019347905.1 Planctomycetota bacterium | reverse complement strand
AAGGTGACGCTGTGCCTCGGGCGCGTGAACCGCGGCTTCCGACTCGTGCGCGAAAGGCTCGTCGTCGTCAGCGATCACGAGCTGTTCGGCCGCACCGACGTCCGCCGCGCCCCCTCGCGAAAGCGGAAGCTCGAAGCTCGCGCCATCGACAGCTTCCTCGAGCTGCGGCAGGGCGACCTGGTCGTGCATCTCACGCATGGCATCGGCCGTTACCGCGGGATGAAGCGGCTGGAGAGCGAAGGCCAGATCGAAGAACACCTGGCGCTGGAATTTCGCGGCGGGGTGCGGGTGTACGTGCCGGCCTCGCTGATTCACCTCGTGCAGAAGTACGTCGGGCCGTCGAAAGCCGCGCCCAAGCTGTCTCCGCTGGGAGGCACGGGCTGGGCGACGCGCAAGCAGAAAGCCGCCCGCAGCGTCCGCGATCTGGCTTCGGATATGATCCGCCTGCACGCCGCCCGCGAAGCGAAGCCCGGCATCGCCTGCCCGCCCGACAGCCACTACCAGCTCGAGTTCGAGGCCTCGTTCCCCTACACCGAGACGGGCGACCAGCTCGACGCCATCGCCGCCATCAAACAGGACCTGGAGCGGCCGCGACCTGCCGACCGGCTGATCTGCGGCGACGTGGGCTACGGCAAGACGGAAGTCGCGATGCGGGCGGCCTTCAAGATGGTTGAAGCGGGGCGGCAGGTCGCGGTGCTGGTACCCACCACGGTGCTCGCCGAGCAGCACTTCCGCACGTTCAGCGAGCGCATGGCCGAATACCCGGTGACGATCGAAGTGCTCTCGCGCTTCCGCTCCAAGGCCCAGCAGCGAGAGATCCTCAAGCGGATGGCCGCCGGCAGGGTTGATGTCGTTATCGGCACGCACCGCCTCGTGCAGCAGGACGTGCGCTTTAAGGATCTTGGCCTCCTGATCATCGACGAAGAGCAGCGGTTCGGCGTCGAGGCCAAGGAGATGCTCAAGCGGATGCGGCTGGAAGTCGACGTGATGACGCTCTCGGCCACGCCCATCCCCCGCACGCTGCACATGGCCGTGCTGGGCATTCGCGACATCTCAAACCTCACCACCGCCCCGCAGGACCGCCGCGCCGTCGAGACCCGCATCTCGCGGTTCGATGCCGAGCTGATTCGCATGGCGATCGTCCGCGAGCTGAACCGCGGCGGGCAGGTCTACTTCGTGCACAACCGCGTCTACAACATCCGCACCATCGCAGACCGCGTGCAGTCGATCGTACCGGAAGCGACCATCGGCATCGCCCACGGCCAGATGCCCGAGCACGCGCTCGAAGACGCGATGTTCGCATTCGTGAACGGCAAGACCGACGTGCTGGTGGCGACGACGATCATCGAGAGCGGCCTCGACATTCCGAATGCGAACACGATCTTCATCCACCAGGCCGACCGCTACGGCCTGGCGGACCTGCACCAGCTTCGCGGCCGCGTGGGCCGCTACAAGCACAAGGCTTACTGCTACCTGCTCCTGGAAGAAGGCCGCGCGCTGACGGCGACGGCCTCCAAGCGGCTGAAGGCGATCGAAGAGTTCAGCGAGCTGGGCGCGGGCTTTCGCATCTCGATGCGGGATCTCGAAATCCGCGGGGCCGGCAACATCCTGGGCACCGAGCAGAGCGGCCACATCGCCGCCGTCGGTTACGAGCTGTACTGCCAGCTTCTGGAGAACGCCGTCCGGAGCCTCAAGAACGAGCCGCTGCGCGAGTACCGGCACGTCAACTTCGTGCTGCCGATCCCCGCGTGGCTGCCCGACGAGTACGTACCCGCCGGGCGGCAGAAGATCGATGTGTATCGGAAGCTGTCGAACGTGGCGTCCCGCGACGATCTGGACGAACTGGCGGCGGAACTGCGGGACCGCTTCGGCCCCATCCCGCCGGAAGTGCAGCGGCTCTTGTCGCTCAAAGAGCTGAAGCTGGCGGCACTGCCCTGGTCGATCGACACAATCCGCCTCGAGGACGGCTTCGCCGTGTTCGAATACACCGACCGGACCGCGATCGCGCGGCTGGCGGCGCTGTCTGAAGATCCGGTGCGAATCGTCGACGGCCGCAGCGCGTACCATCCGCTGTCCGATCCTGATTTGAAAGGCGACGCACTCCTGGAGCATCTGCTCTCGCTGCTGCGGCCCTCCGCCGCCGCCCGCATCGCCGAGCCGGCCCTCGCGGCGCAGCCGGCGTGAGCGGCATCTCGCATTTTCTTCGCCCCAACGGGGCCAAAACTCGAAAGCCCAGGGCATCGCCCTGGGGAGCGGTGATTGTGGTGCGCACCCAAAGCCCTGTAAGGGCGCAACAATTCGGCGGGGTTTCGCCCCTACAGGGCTTGCATTGGTCCACCGTTCGCATACCCAGGGCGTTGCCCTGGGCTTTTGAGTTTGGCCCCTTTCGGGGCAATTGATGCTGGCCGCGCGGTGCACGTCGCGTTACCCACCACCTCGACATCTCCTGCGGCCGCTTGACCCGCTCGGGTTGCGGCGGAATACTCGAACCCGTTGCGATCTCGCCATCCCCCAGCGCTGCGGAGACCACCATGCGCGCCGGCCGCTTCATTCTGGCACTTGCCGTTTGCACGTTCTCATTCGGAAAGCCGGCCGTTGCCGGGCCGCCGGAGGGGGAGTTTGTCTTCCGCGATGTCGGCAAGGAAACGGGCCTCCTGCCTGCGGCGGCGGGGATCATGGGCCATGCGGCCGGTTGGGGCGACGCCGACGGTGACGGTTGGATCGACCTGTACGTGGCCACGTTCGATCAGATCGAAGGGCAGACGCGGCCCAACATGCTGTTCTTCAACCGCCAGGGCCGCTTCGAGAAGGCCGACCAGACGGCGCTGGCGATCTCGACCCGCGCCACCGGCTCCGTGTTTGCCGATTTGGACAACGACGGCGACCTCGACCTGTACGTCTCCAGCATGCCGGGACCGGAAGGCACGGGGCTGGCCAAGCGCTTCGGACACGCCTTCCGCGGCTGCACGCTGTTCCGCAATGAGGGGCAGGGACGTTACACGAACATCTCGGAAGGCAACGGCGCCTGCCCCGACGGCTTCGGCGGCCGCAGCGCGTGCGTGTTCGACTACGACGGCGACGGACTGTTGGATCTGCTCGTGGGCGAAGACCCGTTCCCCGGCTACAACGGTTCGAAGACGAAAAGCTCGCGGCTGTTCCGCAATGTGGGCGGCCTTCAGTTTGAAGACGCTTCGCGGAAGGTCGAATTGCCCGAAGGCATCCCCGGGCTGGGAGTCGCCGCGGCCGATCTCAACGGCGATACGCGGCCCGACTTCTTCCTCGCCTCGTCGGCCGGCGGCAACCGGCTGTTTCTGAACAACGGCGACGGCACGTTCCGCGAAGCCCCCGGCAGCCCCGAGGTCTTCCAGTGGGAAGGCACCGGTGGCGACAACATGATCTGCGGCGTCGCGTTCGGCGACGTGAACGCCGACGGACGGCTGGACATGGTCGTGGGGCAGCACTTCTCAACACCGTGGCTGGAGCCGGTGCCGATCCGGCTGTATCTGAACCGTGGCGGCTCCGGTGGTGATGTGCTCTTTGAAGACGTGACGAAACAGGCGGGCCTCATTCCGCTGCCGCTCAAAGCCCCGCACGTCGAGATCCAGGATTTCGACAACGACGGCCGGCCCGATATTTACACGAGCCTCGTGAAGTTCGCCGACGGGCGGCCGCACCCCCTGATCTTTCGCAACGAGTCGGGAAGCGCTTCCGGCGGCGTGCCGCGTTTTGTGGAACGCACGATGGCCGTCAACGATTTCCCCACCGACGCACACCGGGCCATCAGGGGCAGCGGCCCGTTTTTCGAGCACATCGTTCGCGAAGGCAAAGTCATCTACATGGCGCCGGGGCCGTCGGGCGATTTCGACAACGACGGCCGCCTCGATCTGTTTCTCGCCAACTGGTGGCCGGAGTCGCCGTCGCTGCTCCTGAAGAATGAGACGCCCGGCGGTCGCTGGCTGCAGGTGACGGTCGCAGGCCGCGGAGACGTCAACCGCATGGGCGTCGGCTCGCGGATCAACGTCTATCGCGCGGGCGGCCTCGGTGAAGCGAAGGAACTGCTGGGCGTGCGTGAGATCGCCGTCGGCTACGGCTACGCCTCGGCTCAGCCTGCCATCGCCCACTTCGGACTGGGCGACGCTGAGAAAGTGGACGTTGAGATCCTCCTGCCGCACGGCAAAGGCAGCGTGACGCAAGCGGGGGTCGAGACGAACCGCCGCGTCGCCATCTCCGCCCCGTAGCCACCCCCAAAGCCCACGGGCCCGAACCCGTGGGCTGCTTATGGACGCGCACTCGATGAGCGACAAACAGCCGCGGTCGGTGCTCAGGGAGTTCCGCGATCGCCGGGGCGACTTTCTGCGCATCTGGGGGCCGGGGATTCTCGTCGCGGTTGTGGGCTTTGGCGTGGCGTGGTTCTTTGTCGAGCCGGCCCCGCCCGATCGCGTCGCCATCCTCGCCGGTCCGAAGGACGGCGTGTATTACCGCTTCGCTCAGCAGTACGCCCAGGTCTTCAAGGAAAACGGCGTCACGCTCGAAGTGGTGGCGACCGAGGGCTCCGTCGAAAACCTGCGGCGGCTTCAGTCGCAGGAAGGCAAAGCCCAGGTCGCCATCGTCCAGGGGGGAACCGCGCCGCCGCGTGGCGAGCGGAAGAAGAACCTCGTCGCTCTCGCGAGCCTGTACTATGAGCCGGTGTGGGTCTTCTATGTCGCGGATGAGGAACTGACCGATCCGCGGGACCTGGCGGGACGCAGAGTCGCTGTCGGGCGCGAGGGCAGCGGCACGCGGGCGATCAGCATGACGCTGCTTGAAGAAAACGGGCTGCCGGTCGATCCCGCAGGCGACGATCCGCCGGCCAGCGCCGACCGGGTGGCCATCGTCGAGGTGGGAGGCGAAGAAGCCGCCGATGCTCTGCTGGGCCGGCGGGTGGACGCGGCGTTCTTCGTGGTCGCCGCAGAGTCCGCGGTCATCCGCCGACTGCTCGCGAGCGAAGACGTGCGGCTGATGAACATGGTACGGCACGAAGCCTACGCCCGGCGGCTGTCTTACGTTTCGAGTGTCGTGCTGGTGCGCGGGGCGATCGATCCGGCCCGCGATCTGCCGTCCTCCGACGTGCAAATGATCGCCCCGGCCGCGGCGCTGGTCGCGACCGACGACCTGCACGAGGCGTTGATCCCGCTGCTCTTGAAGGCGGCGACGCTGTCCCACGAGCGCGGCGATTTGTTCGCCGAGCCGGGGACGTTCCCGGCCACTCAGCATCTGGAGTTGCCGCTGAGCGAAGAGTCTCGCCGATGGTTCCGCGAGGGACCGTCGTTTCTGCAGAAGTACCTGCCGTTCTGGGTGGCGTCGTTTCTCGACCGGATGAAGATCCTGCTGTTGCCGGCGCTGACGCTCTTATTCCCGCTGTTCCGCATTGCGCCGCCGCTGTTTCAGTGGCGGGTCCGCAAACGGATCTTCCGCTGGTACGGCGTGGTGCAGGAAGTCGATGAGAGCCTGCGCCGCGAGGACCACGAACCCGACCTGGAGCGCCACCAGAAGACGCTCGCGCAGTTGGAGAAGGAGCTGGACGATGTGTCGGTGCCGCTCTCGTACATGGCCGAGTTGTACAACCTGCGGTTGCACATCGCGCTGATCCGCCGCAGCATCGAGAAGCGGCTGGCGGGCGAGGACGGCTCGGGAGCGAACCCGACGGCCGAAGGCGCCGACGTGCTCGACGCCTTCGCCCCGGCCCGCCGCGGCGACGGTGACAGCGGAAAGTAACGGACGCTGCCGACTACGCCAGCCGCTTGAGCTTTGTGATGCGGCCGGTGGCGACCCATTCGGCGACGAAAATGTCGCCCTCGGGCGTGAAGCAGGCGTCGTGGGGGTGCACGAAGCGGCCGTCGTTCCACAGCTTCTTGTCGTTGCGGATGCCCTGCTGACTCGTCACGCGCTCAACATCCGCCCCCAGCCGCGCCACGACTTCGTTCTTGCCGTTGAGAAGGCTCACCCGCGCGTGCAGTTCGGGCACGAGCAGCAGGTCCTTCCACGTGTCGATGTTCGCCGGCAGGCCGTAGCCGGTGAGCGTTTCCAGGTGCTCGCCGTCCAGCGAGAGGTACTGCAGCGTATGGTGGGCGCGGTCGCAGACGACGACGCGCTCGTCACGGCCCGCACGGCGGTCGATCCAGATGCCGTGCGGCGTGTTGAACTTCCCCTGCCCATCGCCCGGACCGCCGAAGCACGAGAGCCACTTGCCGTCCTTGTCGTAGCGGTGGATGTAGAACGAGCCGTAGCCATCGGCCAGCAGGAAGCCGCCGTCGTCGAGGAAGGCGAAGTTGGTGGGCATGAAGCGGTCGCGGCCCCAGACCTTCTGCGGGTTGTCGGCCTCGCCCTCGGCGTACTTGCCGGACTCCATCGGCGCCCGCTGCTCCCACACGGTTTCGCCCTTGGGTGTGAGCTTGGCGAAGCTCTTCACCTGCTGGTACGCACAGACGTAGAGGAACTCTTCGCTGCCCTCCTTGCGGACTTCAATGCCGTGCCCGCCGCCCTGGAACTGCTCTCCGAACGCCCGCAGGAACCTGCCTTCGGCGTCGAACACGAAGATCGACGGATGGTCCTTCAGGTCGGCCCGGCCTTCGTGGATGACGTACAGGTTGCCGGCCGCATCGACAGCGACGTTGTGCGTCGTCTGCCAGGTGTACTTGTCGGGAAGCTGCGGCCAGTCGTGCTGCGCCTCGTAGCGGTAGTCGCCTTCGCCGACGACGGCGCGGGTGCCGCTCTTCGAGGCCGTCAGCGCCGCGGGCGCCGCAATGAGCGCCGCTCCCGCGGCCAGAAATTCTCGACGCGAAACGGCGTGGGACGTGCGTGGGGACATGCAGCATTCCTGGAAAGCCCTGACAACGGTGGCGGTCGATCGGCCCCACCATACCAGAAGGATCGCGCTGAAGCACCTGAAGGCCGGCGGTTGGTCCCAGCCTGTGCGGCGGGTTATACTCGCTCGTCTCACGGATACGGGGGTCGCAGAACGGGGTCAGACCCCTTTGCGGACGATCGATTCACGCCGTCGGTTTGCGGGTGAGCCGCAAAGGGGTCTGACCCCTTCCACCGGGAGTGCTCCATGCTGATGTCGTCTCGCCTTAGATCGCTGTTTGCCGGCGTTCTCGCCCTCGCCGCGTGTCTGTTCCTGCTGCTGAACGGCGGACCGACGGGTGCGAAACCCGCCGGCGCCGTCACGCTGGAAGCCGAGGGCAAGCTCCAGTGGTATCGCGGCAATCTGCACACGCACTCGCTGTGGAGCGACGGCGACGATTACCCCGAGATGATCGCCCTGTGGTACAAGGAGCGGGGCTACGACTTTCTGTGCTTCACGGACCACAACATCCTGTCCGACCACGAGAAGTGGACCGACGTCGAGAAGAACAAGGGAGGCCGCGTCGCGTACGACAAGCTGAAGGAGCGCTTCCCCGACGGCTGGGTCGACGAACGCGGCGAAGGTGAGAAGCTCCAGGTGCGGCTGAAGAAGTTCGCGGAAACTGCCGAACGCCTCAGCGAACCGGGCGAGTTCCTCTTGATTCAGGGCGAGGAGATCAGCGACCGTTTCGAGAAGTTTCCGATCCACCTCAACGCGACGAACCTCGACGAGGTCATCCCGCCCATGAAGGGCGAAAGCGTCTACGAGACGATCCAGAACAACGTCAACGCGGCCGTCGCCCGCCGCGAACGGACCGGCCGGCCGCTGCTCATTCATCTCAACCACCCGAATTTCGGCTGGGGCGTAACGGCCGAAGACCTGATGCGGGTCCGCGGCGAGAACTTCTTCGAGGTCTACAACGGCCATCCCGGCGTGCGGAACTCGGGCGACGAGGCGCACGCTTCGACCGAGCGGATCTGGGACATCATCCTCACGCAGCGCATCGCCGAATTCGACCTGCCGCTGATGTACGGCCTGGCGACTGACGACGGCCACAGCTATCACCGCATCCCCAGCCGAGCCAGCGAACCGGGCCGCGGCTGGGTGATGGTGCTGGCCGAAACGCTCACTCCGGAAGCCTTGATCGAAGCGATGGAAGACGGCCGCTTCTACGCCTCGAGCGGCGTCGAGCTGGAGTCGGTCGTCTCGTCGACGGAGGGCCTGGACCTCCGCGTGAAGGCGGAGCCGGGCGTGAGCTACAAGATCGAATTCCTCGGCACGCGCGAAGGCTACGACCCGACGAGCGAGCCTGTGAAAGACGCCGAGGGCAACGCTATCCGGGCCACGCGGCGCTACAGCGACGACATCGGCAGCGGCTTGAAAACGGTGGAAGGCCCGGCCGGCGAATACCGCTTCAGCGGCGACGAGCTGTACGTGCGGGCGCGGGTGATGTCGACAAAGCAGCAGCCGAACCCCTCGGAGCCGGGCGAATTCGAGCGGGCCTGGGCACAACCGGTGCGCGGCCCCGCGGGACGGCATTGACGCCAAGCGAGGTCGACGAAGAACAAATCAGGCCGGCCGGGCCTGACGAAACCGGCCGGGTCGAGTCGGACGCCCAGGAAGAACCGACATGTGAAGCCAGAATATGACAGCCCCGAGGAAACTCCGTCTCAGGGGGAAAGGCCGCGACTCCTATCTGGAGCTTGTGCTGGCGTTTCCGCTGGCCTCGATCGAGTCAGACGAGCATCTGACGGAATCGCAGGAGGTCATGGACCGACTGCTCGGGAGTGTTCGGCTCGATGACGGCGAGAAAATGTATCTCGACGCGCTCAGCGATCTGGTCGCCTCTTATGAGGATGAGCACCACCAGATCGCGCCAGCTTCAGATGCGGACATGCTTCGCCATCTGATGGAGACCAGGGGGATCACGCAGGCAGAACTGAGCAGGCAAGCGGGACTGGCAAAGTCGTCCATCTTCGAAGTCCTGACGGGGGAAAAGCCGTTCAGCCGTCAGATGATTCGCAAGCTGGCAGACTACTTCCACGTGGACGTGAGCGTATTGACCACCAACCTCTGATGCCCTGTGCCTCCAATTTCATCACCCATGAGACGACAACCATGACGACACCGCTCATTCGCCTCTGGACCGCGGCCGCCGTGCTTGCAGGGATTTCCCTGTTCGTTGGTGGCGCAAACCTCTCGCCCGAGGGCGCCTCCGCCGCCGGAGCGGCGGCGAAAGATGCTCCGGCCCCCGCGGCCGTCGAGCCGGACATGCACGAGTTCATGGAGTACGCCTTCGAACCGGCGTACAAGCGTCTCAAGGCCGCGATGGCCGAAGCGCCCTCGAACGCCGCGGGGTGGAAGCCGATCAAGGCCGATTCGCTCGTGCTGGCCGAAGCCGGCAACCTGCTGTTCTTCCGCGTGCCGCAGGGAGCGACCGAAACGCCGCCGGAATGGCTCGCGCACGCGGTCGCGGTGCGGGACGAGGGCGGAAAGCTGTATGCGGCTGCAAAGAAGCGCGAGTTCCCCGCTGCCCGCAAGCACTACGAGTCGATGATCGCGAAGTGCAACGCCTGCCATCAGGAGTTCGCCGGCGGCGAACATCAGTTGATGCCTTGATGTGCGACATGGGCCGATGTCGTCATTCGGGCTTCGTCATTCGTCATTGCGCCGCACCCCAGCCACTTGCTA
>JAHWKJ010000216.1 GCA_019347905.1 Planctomycetota bacterium | reverse complement strand
TCGACGTCTCGTCCTTGCGCCGCGTCTTGCGCGACGTGACCTCGAACACCGCGTCGGGCACGCGGCCTTCCTCCCAGATCTTGAAAATCCGCCGCCGGCCCGGATCGCAATCCTTCACGACGAACGTATCCGGGACAACGTACTTCTGCGGGTTGCCTTCCTCGTAGTACACGAGCAGATCGCCGGAGACATACACGCGCTGCCCGCGGTAACGGTAGCGCAACAGCTCGATGAGCCGCACCATCCAGTCGCGATGCAGGTCGGTCTCGCCCATCGGCCGGCCGTCAGATTCCGGGTATTCGATTTCCACCGGCGGCACGGTGAGTTTCATCGGAATCTCCCCTCCAGGAACGGGTGCACCTCCATTCTACGTCTACGGCAGCCGCGGTGCGATGCGCGTCTACAGGTCTTCCAGCGACGGGCCGTGATCGCCGGGGCCGCGGTCGCCGACGATCGCCACTTCGCCGGCCATATCGAGGTAGATCTTGTCGTGCATGATCTCGGCGACGACGATCTCCATCAGGTTCTTGGTCGGCACATCGATCAGCGGACGGGCGCCGCGGTTGAGGGCGACCATTCGCTTTTGAATGAGCGACGACAGCTTGAATCGCCCGCCCACCTTGTTCACGATCTCTTCCTCTTTGAACTCTTCCAGCATCGGTGTTCAGCGCTCCAGTTCCCGGGAAAGGATGTCTGTAATCTCCCGGACCGCCCGGTCCAGGTCGTCGTTGACAATACGATGTCGATAATGCCCGGCCCGCGCCAGTTCGCGGCGGGCCGTCTCCAGCCGGCGGCGGATGTGCTCGTCGCTTTCCGTGCCCCGCGCCCGCAGCCGGCGCTCGTATTCTTCCTGCGAGGAGGCGGTCACGAAGAACGTCAGCGCCTCGGGATGCTCGCGCATCACCTCCAGCGCCCCGTCCACGTCGATCTCCAGAAAGGCCCAGCGCCCTTCCTCGCGCGCCCGTTCCACCTCCGATTTCAACGTGCCGTACCAGTAACCCGCGCCGTGCACCTCGGCACATTCCACAAACTCGCCCTGCCGGCGGCGGCGCTCGAACTCTTCCGCGGTGAGAAAGTAGTAATTGTCGCCGTCCATTTCGCCCACCCGCGGCGGACGGGTGGTCGCGGAAACGGATTTTCGCAACGGCAGCCGCTCATCGCCCAGCAGCCGCTCGACGATCGTCGTCTTCCCGCTGCCGCTGGGGCCGGACAACACCACCACGCGGAACGGCAGACCTTTCGTGGTGGCTGCGGTCTCGTCGGACATGGGACGGGGGCTGTGGCCGATTGCCGTTTATTCGACATTCTGCAGGATCTCGCGCATCTTTTCGACTGCCGCTTTCATTTCGACCGCCGAGTGCGCGATCTCGACGTTGTTGGCCTTCGAGCCGATCGTATTCACTTCGCGAAACATCTCCTGGGTCAGGAACTCCAGCTTCCGCCCCGGCGCCGGACGCTGGCCGAGGAACTGCTCGAGCTGGTCGAGGTGCGAGCGCAGCCGCGTCACCTCTTCGTTGACGTCGCAGCGCTCGGCGAACACGCTGACTTCGCGGATCAGGTCGGCCGGCTCGATGGTGACGCCGCTGGTGCCAATGAGTTCCCGGATGCGATCGAGCAGCTTGTCGCGGTAATCGCGGACGACGCCGGGGGCCAGTTCGCTCACGCGATTGGTCTGGTCGCGGATGATTGCGGCGTTCGTCCGCAGGTCGGCTTCCATCGAGGCGCCTTCCGACTCGCGAAAGCGGGCGAGCTTGCCCAGGGCTTCTTCCAGTGCCTGCCGGATGACGGGCCAGCCGCGCTCCAGGTCGGCACCAGACGCGGGTGCCTCCTCGACCACTCCGGGCAACGCGAGCAATTGTCCTACGTCGGAGGGCGGGAAGAGGTGCAACTTTTCCGCGGCTCGCCCCAGTTGCCGGTGGTAGCTTTCCAGCACCGTCACGTTGATTCCCGGCCCCGCGATCGCGTCGGCGCTCTCGACGCGCACCGCAACGGTCACAGTTCCGCGCGAAATGGCACTGCGGACGACCCTTTCGATCTCAGGCTCGAGGGCCGCATACGCTTCGGGGCAGCGCGTGGAGATCTTGAGATAGCGGTTGTTGACGGAGCGCACTTCGACCGCCACGCTCAGGCCGTTGCTTTGAGCGCGAGCGTCGCCAAATCCGGTCATGCTCAAGAGCACTGTTCGCACTCGTCAATTCTGCGAAGACGTGCCGGTGCCGCCCGGCTCGTCTTCCGCCGCGCCGCCCGCGGGAGAACTGCCTTCGCCGCCCGTTCCGCCGCCGTCTGCCGGAGGCGGAGTGTCTTCGCCATCGGTCCGCCGCGCGTCACCGTCGCCTGGTGGCGCGGCGATTCCGGACTTCGGCGGCGCCGGCCCGTCGTCGCTCTCGCGCAGCGGCGGCGACCGCTCATCGGCACCGCGATCGTCGCTCTCGGGCTGGTCGCGGAGTGCAGGCGCGTCGTCGGCCTCGGCACCAGTGGGCAACTGGCGGGATTGCCGGTTGGCGGCCGCTTCCAGGAAGAATTTGCTCGAGCCGGCCAGCAGCACCCAGATGACGGCCATGATGATCGTGATCTTGGTGAACACATCGCCCGCCTTGGTGCCGAAGGCGCTTTGCCCGCCCAGCCCGCCGAACGCACCGGCCAGTCCCCCGCCGCGTCCCCGCTGCAGGAGAATGATCCCCATTAGCAAGAGACCCACGAACATCAAGAGAAACATCGAGAGCCAGGACAGCACCCCGATCAACCAGTCCGGCATGGCAGACTCCCTTGCGTGATTTCGATTCTCCCGCCGCGGCAAACAAGCGAGAGCGTCTAACCGCGTCGCCTCGTTACCTCGACGGCGTGCTCGACGATCGGCAGAAAGCTCTCGGCCTTCAGGCTCGCCCCGCCGATGAGCGCCCCGTCGACGTCCGGCAGCTCCAACAACTCGCGGGCGTTGTCGGGTTTGACGCTGCCGCCGTAGAGGATCTGCGTCGCCTCGGCCGTCCCCGAATTGTAGCGTTCAGTCAAACGTTTGCGAAGGTGCGCCTGGGCCGACTGCGCCTGGTCGGGCGTGGCGACCTTTCCCGTGCCGATCGCCCACACCGGCTCGTAGGCGAGAATCACCCGGGCCATCTGGTCGGCCGAAACGCCATCCAGCCCGGCACTGAGCTGTTGGTCCAGAACCGCTTCGGTGCGGCCGGCCTCGCGTTCCTCGAGCAGTTCGCCCACGCACAACACCACGTCCAGCCCGCCGTGAAGCGAGGCCACGACCTTGCGATTGATGCGCGAATCCGTCTCGCCCACCACGTGCCGCCGCTCGCTGTGCCCGATGATGACTTCCCGGCAACCCACGTCGCGGAGCATCTCGACGGCCACTTCGCCCGTGAACGCGCCGGGTGGCTCGTGCCAGACATCCTGCGCCGCCAGAAGGACACGGCTGCCGCCCAGTGCCTCGCCGACCGGCAGCAGATACGGAAAGGGCGGCGCCACCATCACGTCCACGGCCGTGCTCTCCGCGGGCGCCTGCGCGGCAACGGCCGCGGCCAATTCAACCGCCGAGCGGCGGACGGCGTTCATCTTCCAGTTACCGGCGATCAGCAGCCTGCGCATGTCGAACCCTGCCCGCTGACGGAATGTGCCGGACCAGCCCGCTTCTGACGTCCCGGCCGTTCAGCCGCGAACAATAGCTGAGCGGCAGTCCCCTCACAAGCCGCCGGCGGCCGCAGCGATCGGGTGGCACTGGTGGCTTGCCACCAGTGGCACCCGCTCGGGTAGAAGGACTCCGCTAGAACGATTCGGCGGCCGCGTCCGCAGCGGCGAGGGCGGGATCGCGCGAGGCGCCGGCGCGGATGGCATAGATCAAATCGTCGGGCGGACCGCCTTTGGTGACGTAGGCCGAGGCGCCGGCCTCGATCAGCGAACCGATCACCTCGGCGTCTTCGTGCAGCGACAGGCCGATGATGCGCAGGCCAGGCTGCTCGCGCTTGATGGCGCGCGTCGCCTCGATGCCGTTCATCACGGGCATGTTGATGTCCATGATCACCACGTCCGGCGCCAGCGTGCGGGCGAGCGCGACGGCTTCGCCGCCGTCGGCCGCTTCACCGACCACCTCGATGTCCGGCTGGTCCTCGAGCAGCCCCTTGAGGCCCTTGCGCAGGATCGCATGGTCGTCCACCAGCAGCACGTGGATCATGGCCCCCCGGTCGCCGTTGCTGTCGGAGGCAGCGGCCCGTCGCCGCGCATCGGCGGGTTCGGGTGCGAAGCGTATGTCGGATGCGACACCGCCGACCGCCGGCCGCTCGGCGACCCCCAGCGGCACCGACAGGCGGACGCACGTCCCCGCGCCGGGACTGCTTTCGATCCTGAGCCGGCCGGCGAGCATCTCAATCCGCTCGCGGATGCTGAACAGGCCCAGGCCCTCGCGGCCCAGCCGCTCTTCGGCAATCGCGGGGTCGCAGCCGGCCCCGCGGTCCTGCACCGAAGCGCACAGCCACTGGTCGTCGAGCCGCTCCAGGCGGATCGTCGCCGCGTCGGTTCCGCTGTGCTTGACGACGTTGAACAACAGCTCGCGCACCGCCTGGAACAGCGTCAGCCGCAGCTCATCGGGGACAGGATCGAGCTCCGGCTCGCATTCCACGGCCACCCGCAGGCGGTGCTTCTCGTGCATCCAGCGCGCCAGCCATTCCAGGGCGGCGGCCAAGCCGGCTTCGTTGAGCACCGGCGGGCTGAGCTCTGTCGCCAGAGACCGCGAAGCCGCGATGGATTGCTTCAACAGGTCCTGCACTTCACCGAGAGCCTGGCCCGACGTGTGGCTGGAATTCTGCCGCCGCGCCTGATCGACGCGCATCGTCGCCGCCACCAGCAGTTGCTGGATGTGGTCGTGAAGGATCTGGGCCAGGCGCCGCCGCTCGCGCTGCTCGGCCCGGGCCAGTTCGGCGGACATGGTGCGGAGCTGCGCGGCGCGGCGATCGGCCAATTCGACCAGCGCGGCCTGCTCGGCCGCCTGCAGCCGCAGTTGTTCGTTCTTCTGCGCCAGCTCCACGAACACCCGCACCTTGGCCCTGAGGATCTCGGGCACGACGGGTGTGGGGATGTAGTCGACCGCACCCAGCGTGTAGCCGTGGAAGGCGTGCCGTTCGTCTCCAAAGGCCGTCACGAAGATGATCGGGATGTGTTCCGAACGGGCGCGGCTGCGGATCAGGCTGGCGGTCTCGAAGCCGTCGAGATCGGGCATGTGCACGTCCAGCAGGATGACGGCAAACTCCCGCTCCAGCAGGCGGCGCAAGGCCTCGCGTCCCGAAGTCACGGCCACGACGTTCTGGCCGAGATCTTCCAGCAGGGCCTGCATGGCGACCAGGCGATCGGGCACATCGTCGACGACCAGAATGCTTGTGCGGCCGCCGTCCGGCAGCGCCGAACGCGCGTCGCGTTTTTCGTGCGCCGTCTGTGTCACCTGATCACCCCATCAACTTATCACCCCGTCACCCCGTCACCCCGTCGCCTTGTCACCCCGTCGCCGTGTCACCCCGTCACCCCGTCACCTTGAAGGCATCGGAGGAGTCACGTCCTCGAGCCGGCTAGCTGGATTTGGTTCTGCGGGAGAAGTTTTTGTCGACGATGGCCAGCACGATCAGCACGAACGCAGCCAGCCGCACCCAGTACACGTAGTGGTGCTCGGCATAGTCACCCGATTCGCCGCGCAGTATGACCAGCGCCAACCGAGTGACGCCCAGTAGCCAGAAGGCCATGGCGAAAATGAGAAACAGGCGGTCGCGGGTCTCCCGCCAGAAGCGCAGGAAGAACAGCCCCGCCACAAATGAGGCCATGGCGATGGCGCCCATGAGAAATGTATCCATCCCGCTCATCATCGTCCTTCAAGGCTCAAGCTATTTCGTGTCCCACACCAGCCCGTAAACCAGCAGCGTGAGCGCCACCAGCGCCGGGAGCCGCCGCCAGATCGCGATGTCGATATCCGGAATCATGACGAGATCCACATACAACAGCATGTTATCCATCGCCAACCCCACAAAACACAGCCCGCTCCAGAACAACAGCCGCACCCGGCTCTGCGTATAGCCGCGCAACAGCAAGATCGCACACAGGCAGCTTGTGGCGGCGCATAACAGGTAGACCATCCCGCTCATGGCTAGGTGTCCTTGCGGAGTCTGAAGGCGTCGGCGAACGTCCGCACCTTATCGAGCGGCTGCGAATAGATGGCGGTGATCACGGCGACGCGACGTTCCTTGTAGGCTGTGTCCAACAGGCCTGCCTGAGCGTCCAACTCGGGCGACGCGGGCCAGTAGCGATACTTGGTCTCGGCGCCGTCGCCGCGCGCCAGCAAGCCTCGTCCGGCGAGTTCCGCGAGCTGTTCGGCGGCCATGTCGGGTGTGGTGTAGAGGGCTTTGGAGACTTCGGAGGCAGTCCACTCGCGTTCGCGCTGCGCGCGCAACAGCAGCAGCACCTCGAGTTGCGCCACGGAACTGATGTGCTCTGAGAGGAACTGCTTCACATCGTCGGAGAACTCGTCAGCCATGATATCGGGAAGCCCGTCGCCCCGCACGAGTGCGGCCGGCGGACTGGAGCTGTCGCGGTGTTGGAAAGCAAGCTCCAAGCCGCGGCGCCTTAGCGCCGCAGCCACGATCTGAGCACCGAGAGCATCTGCTCGGTATCCACAGGCTTGGCGAGGTAATCCCAGGCCCCCGCCTCGATGCACTTCTCGCGATCGCCTTTCATGGCCTTGGCGGTCACGGCGATGATCGGCAGCGACTTGAATCGTGGAAGCTGCCGGATTGCCCGCGTGGTGGCCAAACCGTCCATCTCGGGCATCATGATGTCCATCAGCACGAGATCGATTTCCGGTGTGGCCTTCAGAATACGAATGGCGTCGCGGCCGGTCTCCGCCGAGAGCACGTCCACGCCCTCCCGCTCGAGCACGCTGGTCAGCGCAAAGATGTTGCGGATGTCGTCGTCCACGATCAGTACCTTGCGGCCCGCCAACTGCGTGTCCGCCTTCCGCGCGTCTTCCAGCATCTGCCGGCGTTCCGGCGGCAGCCGGTGCACCGGTAACTCCAGCGCGGCCGTCATGCGGTCCAGCAGATCCTCGGGCGTCTCGACGGGCGTCAGGTTGGGGAAGCGGCGCAGCCGGGCCAGCTCCGCTCCGTTGCCCGCGGTTCTCCCGCGGGTGTACACGAACAGCGGGCTGTTCTCGACCGTCTGTGCCAGCTCGCAGGCGAACTCGGCCGGATCCCCGTCGGACAGCTCGCCTCCCACGACAATGCCGCCCCAGGGGCGCTGCGCCAACTGGTCCCGCGCTTCTCCGGCGGTCCGCGCGAACACCAGCTCGACACCCTCGGCGGCGATCAGCTCGCGGAGCGCCTGCCGTTCGCTGGCGGAGCCTTCGACCACCAGTGCCGGCAGCGGCGGCCGATCGAGGTACGCCCCGAGCGCGTCGAGCGCAGAATCCAGCGTCTCGCGCGAATCGATGGGCTTCGCCAGGACCCCCATCGCGCCGCGGGCGAAACCCTGCTCGGGGTTGTCGACGGTCGAGATCACGAACACCGGAATATGCCGCGTCGACAGCTCGCTCTTCAAATGCGCGAGCACCCGCCAGCCGTCGATGTCGGGCAGCCGGATATCCAGCGTAATGGCCGCCGGCTGCGACTCGCGGGCCAGCGCCAGCGCCGCCGAACCGAGCGGCGTCACCAGCCCCTTGAAGCCCTTTTGACGGGCCGCGTCCAACAGCAGCCGCGCAAAGCTGATATCGTTGTCGACGACGAGCAGCACGCGGTCCCCGGCTTGAATGCTGTGCCGGTCGTCGTCGGCCTCATTGGGCAGCGCCAGAGGCTCCACCTCCAGCGGCGCCGCTTGCGGCTCCGCCAACAGCGCCGTCTCGTCCTCGTCGAAGCGGTCTGCCGGGCGACGCAGCAAGGTCGTGCCGGGCGTGTAGGTCTGAGGCAGATACAGCGTGAACGTGCTGCCCTCGCCGGGAGCACTCTGCAGCGTGATCTCGCCTCGGAGCAGTCGGGCAATTTCGCGGCTGATGGCCAGACCCAGCCCCGTTCCGCCGAACCGGCGGCTGGTGCTGCCGTCGGCCTGCTGGAAGGCCTCGAACACGATCCGCTGTTTGTCCGGCGAGATGCCGATGCCCGTGTCGGAGACGGCCAGCGCAATCACGGCGTCGGCCTCATTCAGGCTGACGTTGTCCGGGTCCCAGCCTCCAAACGCCTGCGACACGCTCAGCGACACACTCCCGCGATGGGTGAACTTGAAGGCGTTGGCCAGCAGGTTCTTGATGACCTGCTGCAAGCGCTTGCTGTCGGTGTAAATCGTCTCCGGCAGGTTGGGATCGAACGAGGTCTCGAAGTCGACGTCCTTGGCCTCGGCGACGTGGCGGAACGTGCGTTCGACATAGCTTTCGAGGTCGGAGAACCGCAACTCGCCCGCGTCGACGACCACCGTGCCGGATTCGATCTTCGACAGGTCCAGAATGTCGTTGATCAGCATCAAGAGATCGGTGCCGGACGAATGGATCGTCTTGGCGTACTGCATCTGCTTGCCGCTGAGATTGCCTTCGTTGTTCTTGCTGAGCTGGTCGGAGAGGATGAGCAGGCTGTTGAGCGGCGTGCGCAGCTCGTGCGACATGTTGGCGAGGAACTCGGACTTGTACTTGGAGGTCAGGGCGAGCTGCCGCGCCTTCTCTTCCAGGGCCTGGCGGGCCTGCTCGACTTCCTCGTTCTTGCGCTCGACTTCGGCATTCTGCACGGCCAGCAGCCGCGCGTTTTCCTTCAACTCGACGTTCGTAGTCTGCAGCTCTTCCTGGCGGCTCTGGAGCTCTTTGGCCAGCGACTGCGACTGCGACAGGAGGCCCTCGGTGCGCATGTTGGCCTCGATCGTGTTGAGCACGATGCCGATGCTTTCGGTCAACTGATCGAGAAACGCCTCGTGCGTGGGACTGAACCGGTCGAACGAGGCCAGCTCCAGCACGGCCTTCACCTGGCCCTCGAAGATCACGGGCAGCACCAGGAGCGAAAGCGGCTTGGCGCCGCCCAGCCCCGAAGAAATATGGATGTAATCGGAGGGCACGTTCGTCAGCAGGATCTTCTGCTTCTCGACGGCGCACTGGCCGATGAGGCCCTGCCCCAGCGCGAGCCGCGCGCCGACGGCGTTCGGCTCCTCGTAGGCATAGCCGGCCAAAAGCACCAGCGACGGCTGCTCGCCCGTCGTGTCGAGCGTGTAGAACACCGCATGGTGCGCCATCACCACCGGGGCCAGCTCGGAAAGGATCAGGCGGCCGACGGTCAGAAGATCCTTCTGACCCTGCAGCATGCGGCTGAACTTCGCGAGGTTAGTTTTCAGCCAGTCCTGCTCGGCGTTCTTCTGCGTGGTGTCCTTCAGGTTGCGGATCATCTCGTTGATGGTGTCCTTCAGCGCAGCGACCTCGCCTTGCGCCTCCACCGTGATCGAGCGGGTCAGGTCGCCCTGCGTCACCGCCGTCGCCACTTCGGCGATCGCGCGCACCTGCGTCGTCAGGTTGGCGGCGAGGTTGTTCACGTTCTCGGTCAGCCCCTTCCAGGTACCGGACGCACCCGGCACCTTGGCCTGGCCTCCGAGCTTGCCTTCGACACCCACTTCGCGCGCCA
>JAHWKJ010000215.1 GCA_019347905.1 Planctomycetota bacterium | reverse complement strand
CGGACTACCTTCTCACTGTCCTGGCGGGCGCGCAGTTTTGATGCGCCGGCCCTGCGTCAACCCGCGGCAGGCGGGCGTCGACTCCCTGTCGGTGCCTATCACGGCGAACATACCTGCGGAGGGCCCGCCGCCGGGCTGGTATGCGGTCAGCCTCAGCCTATGGTACGGACGGCATGACCGCTACGCCTGGCTCCGCGGCCGCGAGCCGACGGCCCGCATCGGCTATTCGACGCACACCATTCGCATCGGCGCAGCCGAGAGGTCTACTTCACCGTGAAGTTCAGCCGGTACGTCGCGACTTTGCTGCTGAGCTGGTCTTCGACCGTCAGCACCAGCACGTGCGGGCCGTAGGGGATGCCGCGCGGAATCGTAAATTCGTAGCTGTGGAAATAATCCGCCCGGTGATTCCTGCAGAGGTCCACCGTGGGCGGGAACTCCAGCGGAAAGTGCACGTCGCCGGAGGGGCTGAGGATTTCGATCTTCGACTTGAGCACCGTGCGGAAGGCGCTCTGGCCGTTCTTGTCGGTGGCGGCTTCGCTTTTGAAGTTCTTCACTTCCGCGTAGACGAGCACGGGCTGGCCGCGGCTGAACTCGTAGGGGTAGAACGGCTCGTAGTTGCCGAAGCTGGTGATCTTCTTGCAGAAGGCGACGTGCTCCAGCGTCAGCCGCGCCGTTTCCTGCAGCTTCTCGGCGGCGGAATGCACCGCCAGCAGCGTCTGCGTGTTGCGTTCGTCGGTCTCGGGCATGCTCTCGACGTCGAAGTAGTTCGCGACGGCCCACAGCATCTGCTGCCAGAACTGCTGGTCGGTCGAATCGATGCCCGGAATGTGCACCAGCGCCTGCTCCTGCCGGCCGGCCATCAGGTAGAGCACGCGCAGAAAGACGTGCCGCTCGATGTAGTCGTTGCGGGCCGCGATGTCGCCCTCGGGCGGCAGAGGCATCGCCGCGACCTGTTGCTCGAGTGACGCGATCAACCGCGCGAGGTCGGCCGGCCGGCCGTCGGGGCCGATCGCTGCCGTGGCCGCACCGGGAAAGCCGCCCGCCATCGGCGGCGCGCCCGCCATCGGCGGCGGAAACGATATCCCGCCCGGCCCGCCGGTCGGCGGGGCAAGACCCGGCTCGCCGCGGGTGGCCGACCCCCCCTCGCCCCCCCTTGCTAAGGGGGGGAACGGGGGGGTTGGCGGTCCGGCCGGACCACTATAGCCCGCCTGCGGCCTCGGGAACGGCGCGGCCGCGGCGTCCATCGGTCGTTGTCCGGCCCACGCCGCCGTGTTGCCCTCCGCAGGCGGTGCAGGCTGTTCATAGTACAGACCGCTGCCTGTGCCGCTCGGCTCCCCACTCGCTGTCGCGCCGGCAGAAGGCCCGGGGCCGGCAATCGGGGGCAGTATTACCGGCAGGCCGGACCCCTGTCCGGAAGCCATCCTGGTATCCGCAACGGGCACGATCGCGGCTTCATAGGTCGGCGCAACCGCGTGATGAACGCCAGAAAGTTCCGCATGCGTCTGGATGACCGATTGCCTCCAGGGATCCAGCGACCCGAGTCCGGGTGCCGGTCCGCGCACGTCCGGGGCGGGCGCGGCGAAGGCTGCGCGCTGTCCGCTGTGACCGGCCGACATGGCCACGGGGCTACTCACGTCTGATTGGGCCCGCAGCGGCGGCGACCCGCCCTCGCTCCCCCTTGGTGGCGACCCCCCCTCGCCCCCCCTTAGTAAGGGGGGGAACGCGCCCTCGCCCCCCCTTAGTAAGGGGGGGAACGGGGGGGTCGGCGGCCCGTGTCCCGTCTGAGCCGTCGCTTCGAAGCTGCCATCGGCGCGGCCCGGCGCCTGTTGGCCCATCTGCTTCACCATCCGCCGCACGCGCAGAAGCTGGCGGATCATGGGCGGATCGACGGCCTCGAAGTCGGCCAGAAGCTGCCGGCGCTCTTCGGGCGAAGCATCCTGGAGTTCGGTGGCGATCAGCGCTTCCGTTTCCGGGTCGAACCGCCGGCTGCCGGAAGTGTCCTCGTAGTCGGATGCAGCGCTTGCTGATCCAGCATCGGCGGCGGCGGCGTGCCCTTCCGCCGATTGGCCCGGTCTGCGAAACGGACTATCGGCGTCTCCGTTGCCGAACGGAGGCCAAAGAGCCAAGAGCGGCTCGCGCCGGCCGGACGATCCGCAGCCGGACGAGCACACCAACAGTACGGCCAGCACCGCGGCCGCGGCGAGACGCTCCGCCATCATCGCGTTCCTCGAGCAGGCCACCGCGAATCAGAAAAATTCGATCGGATTGTTCGGAGAGATCGCGCAGATCACTCGAAGGCCGGGCGGCATCGTTCCCCAGCGCCGCCGGGCCGCGGATCTGCGCATGAAGGGGCGGGGACTCTACTGGAACAGCGAGTCGCCCGCAAGAGCTTTCGGCCGATTTCCCAACTTTGCCGGCGCGGGCCGATGTGCTAACATTCGTCAGGCAGCCGCTTTCTGCCCGGTAGTGTAACGGTAGCACGAGTGACTCTGGATCACTTAGTCTAGGTTCAAATCCTAGCCGGGCAATTCGAGGCCGGATCGACACCAAAGGATTGGGAATGTCTGCTCCGTGGGCCCAGGGGAGTATCCGCGCCCGGCTGATCTGGTGGGGCGGGTGGGCCGTCGCGTGGCTGGCCTTCAGCCGTGCTGCCGCGCCGGCGATCGCACAACCTCAGCCGCAGCTCGCACAGGCTCAACCGCAGGCTGTGCCGCCCGCCGCGGCGACGGCCGAGCCGCCGGCGGTTCCGGCCGTCACGACCGATATTCTTCAGGCGCGACGGAAGGAGGTCGAAGAGGCCAAGGATCTGGACGAGAGCGTCCGGACGAAGGCGCTCGAGCTCTACAAGCAGGCGGCCGAGCAGCTTCGCGCGGCCGAAGACTTCCAGACGCGGGCGGGCGTGCTCGAGAAGGAGCGCGCGGTGGCGCCCGAACGCCTGCAGGCACTGGAGGAAAGCCTCAGCGCGCCTCCGCCGGAACTCGTGCCGCCGCTGTCCGGTGAACTCAGCACGTCCGAGCTGGACTCGCAGCTCGCCGAGGCCCGGCACGAGCGGGCCGAAGCCCGCAAGGAGCTGGAACGGCTGAAGGCCGAACCTCAGCGCCGCGAGGAACGCCGGCCGCTCGTCTTTCAGGAATTGAAGAAGGCCCGCGAGCGTCTGGAGGGCATCCAGAAGGCGCTGGCCGCACGACCCGCCGAAGGCGAACCGCCCGAACTGGCGCAGGCCAACCGCTTACTGCTGGAGTCGCAGAAGCGGGCCGTCGAGGCGGAGATCTCTTGGCTGCAGCAGGAAGTTCCCACCTACGATGCGACCGATGCGCTCCTCAACCTGCAGCGGAAAGCCGCCGAAGCCCGCGTGCAGCGGGCCGAAAAGCTGGCGGACCGGCTGCGGGAGTTCCTCGCCCAGCGGCGAAAGGCAGAGGCCGACGCGCAGCTCCAGAGCGCCACCGACCACCTCGAGGAACTCCGCCGCCAGCACCTGCCGGAGCAGGCGCTGGAGCTGCTGGCGAGCTACGCGCGGCAGAACATCGAATGGGCCGGCAAACGGAACGGCCCCCAGGGACTGACCGAGCGCATCCACCGCGTCGATGGCACGGCTCAGGCTGCGACGGACGCGCTCAAGCGCGTCGGCGACGACCTGAAGAACGTCGAGGAGAAGCTGGACATCCCCGGCATCGAGGACGTCAAGGCGCAGCTTCTGATCAGCACCCGTCGCGACCTGTTGCCGATGCAGCGGGCGATGCAGCGCAGCCTGCGCGGGCATCAGTCGGAGTTGGCGCGCGTGCGGCTGGAGCGGATGCAGGTGCGGGAAGAGATCGAGGCGCTGGCCGATCCCGCCGCACAGGCCGAGACGCTGCTGTTGGAATCGGGCATCGCGTTCCCCTCCGAGGCCGCCCGCCGCCGCATGGTGCAGGAGCTGGAGCAGGTCCTGGCGGCGCGGCTGCAAATCCTCGAATCCGTCCGCGGCGATTACCGCGATTACTTCCGCAAGCTCGTCGAAGTCAGCACTAAAGAGCAGCAGCTTCTGGAGGACATTCGCGAGTTTCTCGATTTGATCGACCGGCACATCCTCTGGGTCCGCAACGCACAGCCGGTGGGCCGGGCCGAGCTGATGAGTGCCTCGCGCGCCCTCCGCTGGCTGACATCGCCGACGCAGTGGCTGGAAGTGAGCGGCGTGCTCGTCGATTCGATTGCCGCCGCACCGCTGGCCGCGGCGCTGGCCGGGCTGGTGCTGGTCCTCTTGTACTGGTCGCGCCGCCGGCAGATGCGGCTGTTTCGCAAGTTGACCGAAGAGGCCACGGGCAGCTACACGCAGCCGTTCCGCTATACGCTGCAGCTTCTGGGGCTGATTCTGCTGCTCTCGGCGTTCTGGCCGGCGCTCGTCTGGTTTGTGGGCTGGCGGCTGTGGCTGATCGACTCCGGCAGCGAATTCGCCCGCGCCGTCGGCGCCGGGTTCATGGTCATGGCCTTCGCGTGGTTTACGCTGGATGCCCTGCGGCGGCTGTGCCGGCCGCGCGGGTTTGCCGAAAACCACTTCCGCTGGCGTCGCGACCGGCTGCGGGTGATCCGGCGGCACCTGCGCTGGCTGATCCCGCTGGGGATGCCGACGGTGTTCGTGGTGACGGTGACGAATCAGCAGGCGAATGAGGCCTTTCAGACCTCGCTGGGCCGCTTCGCGCTGATGGCGGGCCTGGTGTTCATCGCGGGCTTCCTGGGAAGGATTCTTCGCGACTTGCAGAAGCCGGCGGCGGAGTCGTCGGGACATGCGGCGGCGACGGTCGAATGGTCGCGCTGGCAGTGGGCCCGCTATCTCATCTCAGTCGGCGGGCCGCTGGTACTGGTGGGACTTGCGGCCGCGGGGTACTACTACACCGCGCAGCAGTTGACCTGGCGGCTGCTCGCGACCGGCTGGCTGGTGCTGGCGCTGGTCATCATCCATTCCACGGCGGTGCGGTGGCTGTATGCGGCGCGTGCGCGGCTGGCGCTCGAACGAGTCCGCGCCGCTCAGGAGGCGGGTGACGCCGCCGGCGAAGTCTCCGCCACCGCAGTGGAAATTGTGCAGGGCGAGATCCATAAGGCCGGCGCCGATCTGGCGTCCGTCAACGCCCAGACGCGGCGGCTGCTCAAAGTCGCCGTCGCCTTCTCATTCGTCGCGGGCGGCTGGCTGATCTGGGCCGACGTGCTGCCGGCGCTGGGCTTCCTGGAGTACGAGGTGTGGTCTTCGACGGCCGAAGTCACCCGCATGGTGCCCGGGCCGAACGACAGCATGCAGCCGGTCGAAGTGACTGAGACAGTCAGCTACACGCTGATCGACGTGCTGTTGGCCGTGGCGGTCGTGACGATCGCGTTCATCGCGGCCGCCAACGTGCCGGGGCTGTTGGAAGTGGCCGTGCTCCAGCATCTGCCGCTCGATGCCGGCGGCCGCTACGCCGCCGCCTCGCTGGCCAAGTACACGTTCTACGTTGTGGGGGTGCTGGCGGGTTTGAGCCTGGTGGGCATCGGCTGGGGCAAGCTGCAATGGCTGGTGGCGGCGGTGGGCATCGGCCTGGGTTTTGGATTGCAGGAGATCTTCGCCAACTTCGTGTCCGGCATCATCCTGTTGTTCGAGCGGCCGATCCGCGTCGGCGACATCGTGACCGTGGAGAATACGTCGGGCGTCGTCACGCGCATTCAGATCCGCGCCACAACGGTTCGCAACTGGGACCGCCGCGAGTACATCATCCCCAACAAGGAGCTGATCACCGGGCGGCTGCTCAACTGGACGCTGACCGACACCATCAACCGCATTGTGGTGAACGTGGGCGTGGCCTACGGCAGCGACTGCAACCGCACGCGCAACGTGCTGCTGGAAATCGCACGGGCCAATCCGAACGTCGCCGCCGATCCGCCGCCGCTGGCGAACTTCGACGGCTTCGGCGACAGCACACTGAACTTCGTTCTGCGGGCGTACGTGTCCAGTATGGAGCGATGGCTCGACACGGTGCACGAGCTGCATACGGCGATTCACGACCGCTTCGCACAGGAAGGCATCGAGATCGCCTTTCCGCAGCGCGACCTGCGAATCCGCGCCGCCGACCGGGCCGCGGTCATCAACCTGGCCATCGACGGCAACGGCACGCACGGCAATGGCAATGGAAAATCACACTCGCTGACTCACGCCGCGGCGGGCGAAGCGGCGCACCAGGGATGACCGTAGCAGCAAGCTGCCAGATTGCTGACTTTGCGGCCGATTCGTCACAAGCTGGCAGCTTGTGACTACGGTTATGCGCCGAGATCGCGCTTGAGCTCGTCAATGGCGTCGTTCAGACGGCGCAGCTCCGTCTGCACGCCCTCGAGCGTACTGCGGACGTCGCGGTTTTCTTCGCGCAGCTCGTCGACGGCCGTTTCGAGCGCGGCCATGCGACCGGAATCGGGAGGGCTCGCCAGCTTCGGCGGCTGGAGCGCGAGATCTTCTTCGCGGGGCGGGCGCTCGATCCCCCCATTCCCCCCCTTACCAAGGGGAGGTGAGGGGGCGTCGTCGCGGACCGCTGCGAGTTGACCGCCTTCGCTCGCCGGGTAGAAGCCATGATCGACCTCGACCCCGCGTCGCTCCAGCGGCCCGTTGGCCTGCGCGTAGCCCTCCCGCGTGAGGCCGGCCAGCTCCTCGCGAAGCTGGTCGAGGCTGGCGATCTCGACCATGCGGCTGGCCCGCGAACGCAGCTCGCCCGGCTGCTGCCTTCCTCGCAGGAGCAGTTCTGTGAGGATGGCGAGCTGCGGCTCGGAGAACGAATAGCGCTGCCGCATGTAATGCCGGTAGCGCGGCGTACGTCCGCCCTCGGTGTGGATCTCGGCGACGAGACCCAGCTCGCGGAGTTCTTCGAGCGTGCGCTGGACGTCGTCCTCGCTGTAATTGACCACCGGATCGCGATTGCTCTTCTGGTTGCAGCCGGCGGTGAGGGCTTTGAGCGTGAGCGGGTAGCTTTCGGGCGTGGTGAAGGCCTTTTCGAGCAGCACCCCCAGCACGCGCCGCTGCCGCTTCGACAGCTCGCGAACGGTCGGCTTGTCTTCAGGCAGCTCGGCGGACATGCCGGTTTCCTCGACCACGGATCGCACGGATTTCACGGATCAGCGCCATCAGTGTTATCCGTGGTTCCGCTCGCTGCAATGCCACGCGAGGCAGCGACTCAACGCTGTTCCCCACGGCTTGCGCCATGGGCTACGGTCCAGCGCCCCTGCCGGGGCTGGTCGCGCCGCCGCGATGGCTTTCGTTGAGTCTCCCGACGCTTACATTTCTTTCGCGGCTGCGGGCGCTTGCGAACCGGCTGGCGCGAGCGCCACTGTTGCCAGCGCTTCAGGATTTCGGCTTTGCGGCCGAAGCGCGCTCGGAGCGTGGCCATGTTGTAGCAGGACTCGGCGTCGAAGTCGTTGTCGGACGGCGCGCGGCCCAACTTGCGCGTGACACGGTCGAACTCCGCCAGCAGGTCATCGTCGCTGTGCCGCGGCGGGGGCACTTCGTGCCGCGGCAAACCAGCGGCCTGCCGCAGGGCGCTCCAGCGTCCCCAGTGGTAGAGGATGGCGGTCATCGAGATGCCGGTCAGCCGCGCGAAGTCGGGCTGAGTGATGCGGTTGTGGCCGGCCTCAACCAGCCGGGTGAGCGCTTGCAGGATGGATTGCGGGCTGTGCTGCCGCCGCCGGCCGCGCGGCCGGACACCGGCCCGCTCGCAGAGCTTTGTCCAGCCGCCAAAGCGGCGCTGGATGGTCCCCGAAGTGATGCCCGTGCGCTGGTGGAGCATCGCCAGGGAGACGTCCGGGCCGGCTTCGGCCGCCAACTGGCGCAGGGCGGCGATGACGTCGCCGTCGTGGTAGGTCCTGGGCTTGCCCGCCGGGGGCGGAAGGCCTGCGGCCTTCCGCAGGCGTCCCCACGAGCCGAAGCGGTCCGTGATGAGCTGCTCCGTCACCCGCGCGAGCTGGCAGAAGTCCCACAGCGTAATGTTCTTCCCCCGCTCCTGGGCCGCCCACTGGAGCGCCTGGATCAGCCCGTCTCGCAGCGGATCCCAGTAATCGACGCCCGGGACCGGCGTCGGCGGCAGCATGCCGGAGAACCACTCGTAGAACTCCTCCGGCGGCTCCGTCGAGGCATTGGACGCTCCCTGCGCGCGTTCCTCGGTCAGTTTTTCAGTGACGGCGAGGCCGATGTCGGTCAGGGCGCTGGAGGTTTGCTGCGCGGCTGGTTCGAAGCGCGACCCGCCCGGTTCGAAGGCCGCGAAGCCATCGGGCGGCGCGCCGATTTCCTTGAGCCGCGCCATGATGGCCCGCGTCGCCTTCTCGCGCCACGCCTTGCGGCGCGCGCTCTGCCCCTCGGGAGTGCCAGCCATTCGTCCGGTCCCTTGTGAAAGTGAGCTGCGGAGGGTCCCTTCACAAGATCCCGCACGGTTGCGCACGACCCTCAGGCAGAGTCAAACTCGGCAGTCCCGGGGCAATCGCCGCGGCGCTGTCGAATAGACGCAGGCAGGACGTGCGACGCACGTTGCGATTCGCAGCCGGAGCACAACCTCATGGTATTGGAAGGCGTGGCGATGCGAGGGAGGCGTATCGCCAGCCCGGTTTCACCGGGCTTGGCCGCGCAGCGGTTTTAGCCCCGGCATTTATGCCGGGGCGGGGGCGATCGACGTCTGTCTGACAGGCCCGTTCACGGGCCTTCGGGATGCGGCGGCTTGAGCCATTCGTGCCAATAGCCGCACTCATTCCTCGGAGGGCTGAAGCCGCCTCAGCGAGAAGGCCCGTGAACGGGCCTCAAGACATGCTCTCGTTGCCCCGCCGCCCCGGCATGAATGCCGGGGCGAAGACCGCTGCGCGGCGAAGGGCCGTGAACGGCCCTCGTTATCGCACTGCCGATCTTCGATCGCAAAAGCGCACAACCGTTTGTTGGCGCGGCTTTCGCCGGTCCCACTGAACTGCTCGCGCGTTGCCATACGCGCTACGCATCGCCCGCGTCCCGCTCGCGAACCCAGTTGATCAAACCGCCCGCTGAGAGCACCGCCACTTGCCGCGGCGAAAGGCGGTGTTTCACACGGATACACTTGTCCTTCGATACGTTCTCAACCGTCAGTTCGCGCTTCTCGCCGAGGCGGTCGAGGCCCGTCAGCCGCAGGCGGTCGCTGGCTTCGATGTTTTCCGCGTCGTTCGTGTCGACGAACTCCAGCGGCAGGATGCCGAAGTTGATCAGGTTCTGCCAGTGGATGCGGGCGAAGCTCTTCGCGATCACCGCCCGCAGGCCCAGGTACCGCGGGGCAAGGGCCGCGTGCTCGCGGCTGGAACCCTGCCCGTAGTTCTCGCCGCCCACGATCGCATGTCCGCCCGCGTCGCGGACTTCGCTCGCCCGCTCGGCATATGTCTCATCGACGATCTCGAACGCGAAGCGGCTGATGGCCGGGATGTTACTGCGGTAGGGCAGCACGCGCGTGCCTGCCGGCAGGATCTCATCCGTCGAAATGTCGTCGTGCGGCTTGAGCAGCACCGGCAGCTCCAGCTCGGCCGGCAGCGGGTCGAAGTCCGGCAGCGTGGCGATGTTCGGCCCCTTCACCAGCTCGACCTGCCGCGCTCCGTCACCCCCCCTCGCCCCCCCTTGGTAAGGGGGGGAATGGGGG
>JAHWKJ010000743.1 GCA_019347905.1 Planctomycetota bacterium | reverse complement strand
AAGGCGCAGGCCGTGCCCAAAGGTGCGCGTCACGAGGGCGGCTGGCGCTATGGCCCCTCCAGCGACGACAGCGACCTGAGCGTGACCGGCTGGCAAGTGCTGGCGCTGCGTGCCGCCAAGGGCGTGGGCTGCGACGTGCCCGCCGAAGCGATCGATCGCGCGGTCGACTATGTGAAAAACTGTCACCAGTTCGGCGGCTTCGCGTACCAGCCCGGCAACGGCGTCACGCCCACCCGCACGGGCACGGGCATTCTGTGCCTGGAGGTCTGCGGCCAGCATCACACACCCGAGGCTCTGGCCGCGGCCGATTACCTGCTCCGCCGTCCGCTGCAATATTCGGACTCGTATTTTTACTACGGAGCCTACTACGTCGCGGTCGGCCTGTTCAAGGTGGGCGGACAGCACTGGGAGCAGGCCCGCGGACAGTTGTTCGCGACGCTGCTCGAAAACCAGATGCCCAACGGAAGCTGGTTCCCCGACAACGGCAGCGAGCGCGGCGTGGGCGACATCTACAGCACCAGCCTCGCCGTGCTGGCGCTGGCCGTCGAGTACCGCTACCTGCCGATTTACCAGCGTTGATGCTTTGGGCGCGCCCGCAGCAAGCCGAGACAGGCGACCTTCCAACATTCCAGAGTGCCTATCATGACTGAAGCTGCAGAAGGCCTCTTAACTGCGTTCGACAACGTCACTCCGCGGGAACAACAACAGGTAGCCGTTGAGATCCTTCGCCGCTCGTCCGCGAGTGCGGACCTGCCCGAAGAGGCATTCGACGAACTCGCTGCGGATGTGTTTCGAAGTTACGACGCAGAGGAGGCCGGTGATGGCGAAGGCTGATCGCGGCGAGATCGGTGGCCGGAAAGGAACGGATATGATTGCCGCCAAGCCAACCGTCGCGATCCTCGGCGCCAGTCGCAGTCATGGGAAGTACGGCAACAAGGCGGTGCGGGCGTATCGCGCTCAGGGGTGGGACGTGTACCCGGTCAATCCCGCGGCGGACGAGATCGAAGGCGTCAAGGCGTGGCCGCGGCTGGCGGACGTGCCGGTCGAGCGATTGGACCGCATCAGCGTTTACCTGCCGCCGGAACGCGGGCTCGAACTACTCGATGAAATCGCCGCCGCCGGGGCCGCCGAGGTCTGGTTCAATCCCGGCAGCGAAAGCCGCGAACTGCTCGAGCGGGCGCGCGACGGGGGCCTCGATCCCATCCTCGCGTGCAGCATCGTCGACATCGGCACCAGCCCCGCGGCATTCCCCGGTTAAATCGCCGCAAGAACGCTCAAAAGGCGCAAAAGCAGATCTCGCCCACTTCGAAGATCTTTGCGCCTTGTGCGCCTCTTTGCGGCAGCTTCTGCCGGCCGAATCATCGCTCTTGCAGCGGCGGTACAATCGCGATAATTTACCGTGGCTGCCCGGTTTGACACCGCCGGCGGCCAGCGATTCATGGCGATTGACGGCGATCTCGCAAGGATCGCGACCCTCCGGACAAAGGAGTGCGCGGAGTGTTCGTTGCCGCTTCGACCCACAGCTTCGGAGAGCTCGACTTCACCGAGGCCCTGCGCCAGATCGTCGACCTCGAGTACGACAAGGTCGAGTTGTGGCTCAGTGAAGAGGGCCCGCATCTGAAACCCTCCGAGGTCGCGGCCGACCCGGAGCGGATCATCACCCGCTTGCGGGAGACCAGCCGCCTCACGCCGATCGCGATTTCGATCGAAGACGACGTGGACCGGCGCACGCTGGCCGGCGTGGCCAAGCTGGCCAAGTTGCTGCGGATCGCTCAGATCACGATCCCGGCGTCACCGCTCGGGACGCCATTCAACACCGAGATCGACCGCCTGCGCACATTCGTCGGCGTGGCGGGCGAAGCCAGCGTGCGGCTGTCGCTGAAAACGCAGACCGGCCATTTGACGGAAGACCCGCATACGGCCGTCGAGTTGTGCCAATCGGTGAAGGGGCTGGGACTGACGCTGGATCCCAGCTTTTACATCTGCGGACCGCACCGCGGTCAGCCGTTCGACCAGGTGTACCCTCACGTCTACCACGTCCACCTGCGCGACACCTCGCCCGACGAAATCCAGGTTCCCGCGGGGCTGGGCGAAATCGACTACAGCCGCCTCATCGCCCAGTTGGCCCGCGAAGGCTACAACCTGGCGCTGTCGGTCGAGCTGTTTCCGGAGCGGACGGATCCTGAAACCCGCGAGCTGGAAATGCGCAAGCTGCGGATGCTGCTGGAAACGCTTTTGTAGCACCGCGGCGGGAATGACGAATGCCGAAATCCGAATGTCGAAAGAATGACGAATGACGAAGCCCGAATGACGAAGTTCGCCCCGAAAGCGCC
>JAHWKJ010000742.1 GCA_019347905.1 Planctomycetota bacterium | reverse complement strand
CAGGAAAATCAAGCCCGTCATCACCGCGGCCTGGTTGCAGACGGCGTTCGGGTGCCAGGGTAGCGGCGGATAGTGCTGCCGCGGCGCCGGCTCGCCCGGACGATACCAGCCCAGCGGGTACTTCTTCCGCCACACCGGGTTGATCGTCATCTGGTACGGCAGGCCCAGAAGCTGCTGGCTGAAGCGGGCCGTCGATGCGAACGGCTGGACCAGGTGATGATACGTGTGGCCGTACCGCTCGAGCTGCGGATCCTCGAAGTACAGCGGGTTGTAGTAGATGTTCGAGGCCTCCCAGGTGAAGAGGCTCTCGGGCATCAGCCGCGGCTGCCACGGCTCGTCGCTCAGCGAGACTTCCTCGGGACAGCGGCGGCCGCCGGCGCCCTCGCCGTCACCCACGCGGCAGGCGGGAATGTCAGGCCGCGGGCACAGATAGCGGCAGGGGTCTTCGCGGCGGACTTCGGGATCGGGTTCGTAGTCGGCGAAGGGCTGGATCTCGGTGATCTTGTTCAATTCGCCGGACGTCGTCCCGTAGGGACCGCGGGCCATCTCCGAGTCTTGCGCCGCATCGTCGTCCCGCAGCGGCGCGTCGTTCTGCGCGATCCGTTTGAGGACCGGCACCGGCCGGTAATCGTCAGTGGCCGCCGAAGGGGTCAGACCCCTTTGCGGTTCATCCGCTGTCCCACTTCCAGATCGCTCGTCCGCAAAGGGGTCTGACCCCGTGAGGGCGCCCGGCCCAAGGTCCCCGGGGCCGACCAGCCTCGGCAGCGGGTCGAGCGACGGGACCGGCTCCGGAACTTCCGGCACGGCGGCGTCCTGCGCGACGGCCGCCGACGTCAGCGTCCACAAGAGCGCGCCGCACGCCAACGTGCGGGTGAACAGCCACGCTCGCGCCGCCGCGCCGTTACAGCGTTTCGACGGGCGAATACTCCGCCGTGTAGTTCGGCGATTCCTGCGTAATGGCGATGTCATGCGGATGGTTCTCCCTAACCGTCGCCGCCGAGACGCGAATGAAACGGGCCTCCGTCCTCAACCGGGCGATCGTCCCGACGCCCAGGTATCCCATGCCGGCCCGGAGGCCCCCGATGAGCTGATACAACAAGTTCGACAACGGTCCCTTGTAAGGCACGCGGCCTTCCACACCTTCCGGCACCAGCTTGCCGGCGCCGCGTCCGTTTTCCTCGCCGCTCTCCTGCCGGTAGCGCTCGCTGGAGCCGTGTACCATCGCCCCCAGCGAACCCATGCCGCGATAGCGTTTGAAGCTGCGGCCCTGGTAGAGGATCATTTCGCCCGGGCTTTCATCCAGCCCGGCGAGCAAGCCCCCCAGCATGACCGTATGCGCTCCGGCCGCCAGCGCCTTGACCATATCGCCGCTGTAGCGGATGCCGCCGTCGGCGATGAGCGGCACGCCGCTGTCGCCCACCGCTTTGGCTGCATTGGCGATCGCCGTCAACTGCGGGACGCCGACGCCGGAGATAATCCGCGTGGTGCAGATCGATCCCGGCCCGATGCCCACCTTGACGGCGTCGGCCCCGGCCCGGATCAGGTCCCGAGCCCCCGCCGTGGTCGCCACGTTGCCGGCGATGACGTCGATGTCCCACTGCCGCTTGATCTGGCGCACCGTCTCGATGACGTTCGCCGAGTGGCCGTGGGCGCTGTCGACGACGAGAACGTCGACCCCCCTTTCGATCAACTGGGGGACGCGCTGGTAATCGAAGACGCCGACTGCCGCCCCCACGCGCAGCCGGCCCCGTGCATCCTTGTTGGCCCGAGGGAACCTGAGGTTCTTGTCGATGTCCTTGATCGTGATCAGGCCCTTCAATTGATACTTCTCGTCAACCAGCAGCAGTTTCTCCACCTTATTCTCGAGCAGGATCCGCTGCGCCGCTTCCAGCGTGGTGTGCTCGCCCGCCGTCACCAGCTTGTCCTTCGTCATCACCTCGGAGATGCGCGTCTCGCGCGATTCGAGAAACCGCAGATCGCGGCGGGTGAGGATGCCCTCCAGCCGGCCGTTGCGCGTGATGGGCACGCCGCCGATGTTCCGCTCGTCCATAATGCGCGAAGCTTCGCCCACGGTGGCATCGGGCGGCAGCGTGACGGGATCGACGATCACGCCGTGCTCGCTGCGCTTCACGCGCTCCACCTCGCGGGCCTGCCGCTCGATCGACATGTTCTTGTGCACGACACCGATGCCGCCCTCCTGGGCCATGGCGATGGCCATCTCGCCCTCGGTGACGGTGTCCATGGGGCTGGACACGATGGGCACGTTGAGCCCGATCCGCCGCGTGAGCTTGGTCGAGACGTCGACGTCGGCCGGCATCACCTCGCTGTCGGCGG
>JAHWKJ010000214.1 GCA_019347905.1 Planctomycetota bacterium | reverse complement strand
TCGGCGTGGCGGCGCTGGAGCGGTTCCTCAAGCAATATCCAAAGCACGTGCTGGCCGCCAAGGCCGAGTACGAGATCGCCCAGAGCTACATCGCCCACGGACGCTACAACGAAGCCATCGCGCGGCTTTCGTCGCTCATCGCCAACGAGGCCTACGCGAAGTCCGACTATCTGGCCGAAGCCCGCAAGCTCCTGGGCCAGTCGTACCTCGCGCAGCAGAAGTTCGAGCAGGCGATTCTCGGGTGGAAGAATTTTCTGGAGCACCATCCCGCGCACCCGAGCTGGAGCGAAGTCCAGCGCTGGGTGATCGACGCCGAATACGCGCAAGCCGAAGCAGCCCGGGCCGACGAGAACTACGAGCTGGCCCGCGAGTTGTGGGAGACGTTCCTGAACAAGTACCCGCTCGATGGCCGGGCGGCGCAGATCCTGTTCCGCTTCGGGCAGATGAAGTTCGCGCAGGCCGTCGAGCTGCGCCGCGAAGACGACGAGCCGGCCGGCGCCCCGGAAGACGACGACAACGAGGTCGTCGCCGCACCGAAGCCGGACGACAAGCTCAATCCCAACGTGCAGAAGCTGTTCGAGCAGGCGATCGAAGACTGGCGGCGGCTCGTCAGCAAGTACCCCGGCACCAACGAAGCGTCGCAGGCGGCGTACATGATCGGCGTCACGCTGGAAGACCAGCTCGGCCGCCTCGCCGACGCCCTCGAAGCCTACAAGAAGGTCGAAGGCCAGTACGCCGGCCGCGCCCAAAAGCGGATCGCCAACCTCACCTCCGAGCAACTGGAGCTGTTCACCGAGCGCAAATTCCGCAGCGACGAACAGCCGGTGGTGAAACTCCGCACCCGCAATCTCGAACAGGTGACGGTGAAGGTCTACCGCATCGACATGGCCGATTACTTCCGCAAGATGCACCTCGCGGGGGGTGTCGAAACGCTCGACATCGCCCTCATCGATCCCGACAACCAGCTCCAGCACAACATCGCCGGCTACGAGAAATACAAGAGCCTGGTGAACGAGGTCGCGATCCCGCTCGAAGGCCCGGGCGTGACGGCCGTCACCGTCGTGGGTGAAAAGCTCGAAGCCACGACGATGGTCGTCGTCAGCGACATCGACGTGATCGTGAAAGCCAGCCGCAACGAGCTGTTCGTGTTCGCCCAGAACATGCGCACCGGCAAACCCGCCCCCGGTGTGAGCCTGCTGGTCTCCGACGGCAGCGAAGTCTTCGCCGAAGAACTCACCGGCGACAACGGAGTGTTTCAAAAGTCATACGACAAGCTGAAGACGATCGAAGACCTTCGGCTCTTCGCGGTCCAAGAAGGCCACATGGCCTCCACGGTGACGAGCCTGGCCGGCCTCGACTTCGCCGTCGGTCTCTCCCCCCGCGGCTACCTCTACACCGACCGTCCCGCGTACCGCCCTGGCCAGCTTGTGAACCTGAAGGGCATCGTCCGCTGGGTCTCCGGCGACGAGTACACGTTCAAGGAGGGCGAGGAGTTCACGCTCGACATCTACGACAGCCGCGGCCGCACTTTGCGCACGCAAAAGGTGCAGCTCGGCGCGTTCGGCACGTTCCACGATCACCTCACGCTGCCCGAGTCCGCCGCCCAGGGCCAGTACCGCGCGCACCTGCACAAGCCCGATGGCAGCCAGTCGTACGAGACGGCTTTCACCGTGCATGAGATCCAGCTCGAACCGGTCGAGCTGTCGGTGAAGCTCGACGAGCAGGTCGTCTTCCGCGGCGAGAAGATCTCCGGCACGATTCGGCTGGCGTACTACTACGGCACGCCGCTGCCCGGCCGCACGATCCAGTACCGGCTGGCCGACGACCGCCTGCACACGGCAACGACCAACGAGAAAGGCGAAGTGACGTTCGAGCTGGAGACCCGCCGCTTCAGCGAATCGCAGGCCCTGCCGCTGGTGGTCGAATATCCCGAGCGCGGCCTGACGACTGAAGAGACGGTCTACGTCGCCACGCGCGGCTTCGACGTCGCGGTGAGCACGCTGCGCGACGTGTACATCAGCGGCGAGACGTTCGACGCGACGATCAGCGTCACCGACCCCGCCGGCGAGCCGGTCGCGACGGAACTCAAGCTCGAAGTCTTCCGCCTCTACTCGCCCTTCGAGCGCGACCGCCGCGCGAAGAAAGCCCACGCGTTGCAACCCGTGGGCTTGGCGGGATCTGAAGCGCTCATCGCCACCCACACCGTCAAGACCGACAAAGACGGCACCGCGCGGCATACGCTGCGGCTCGATGAATCCGGTCGCTACCGTCTGCGGGCCACCGGCACCGACCGCTTTGGCAATCCCGTCAGCGGCGCGCACGTCGTGTACATCTCCGGCGAAGACGACGCGATCCGCCTGCGAATCCTCGCCGAGAAGCACCACTACGAAGTCGGCGACACGGCGAAGGTCCAGCTTCACTGGCGCGAGAAACCGGCGCTGGCCCTGGTGGCCTACGAAGGCGCGCAGGTGCTCGGCTACCGGCTGGTCGAACTCAAGGAAGGCGCGAACCCGCTGGAGATCCCGCTGGAAGCGAAGCTGGCCCCGAACTTCCGCCTCGCCGTGGATGTGATGCAGCGGAACCACTTCCACCAGGCCGCAAGCCTGTTCACCGTCGAGCGCAAGCTCAATATCGAGTTGAAGCCCTCGAAGACCACGCTCGCCCCCGGGGAAGAGCTGACGGTCGACGTGACCGTCACCGATGCGCAGGGCAAGCCGGTCTCGGCGGAACTATCGTTGGGCCTCGTACAGAAAAACCTGCTGGAGTTCTTTGGCGAGCACCAGTGGCCAATCGCCGAGTTCTTCAGCGCCGGCGAGCGGCAGCCCTCCCTTCGCGCCGCCACGAGTGCGACGTTCAGCTACCGCCCGCACACCCGCGGCATCAGCGAGTTCCTGCTGGCCGAAGCCGAGCGGCAGCAGATCCTGGAGCGGGAAACAGCGGCTTGGAAGGCATTGTATGCGAATCGCCTCGCAACGGAAGGTGCGGCAATCGAGGGAGTGGAATCGGCAGCTGTTCCACTCGATACGGATGCGCGCGAATTCGTTCGCCGTCAGATGGAACTGCTCGAAAATTTCCCTATGGAGAACAATCGCTTCCTCGCGGGCGGCCTTCGTCCGGGCGCCGCTCTCGACGACGTCGCAAAGATGGAACTCGACGGTCTCCGCCGCAAGCTGGCGGTCACGGAGGGTGAAGAGGCCGCGCGCTTGTGGGACCGCCGCTTCGACTACGGTATTCCCATGGGACTGCCCGGCAATGTCTCCGATCCCAGCTCACAGCCCGCACACGCGTTCGACGCACCGGGGCCCGGTCTGGTGGCTGGCGGCCAGCGCGGCTGGGGGTTCCGTGGCGGCATGGAACAGCAAGCCGCGCAGAATGGTGCTCCGCAGGCGCCCGGCGACTCTCTGCAGTTGTTTGCCAAACCGCAGCGCGACGGAGAAGCCAACGGCCATCCCTCGGACCACTTCTTCAGCGACAGCGACGGCAGCGGCTTACTCGACAAGTACGACATGACGCTGTCGATGATCGTTCGACAGACGCAGTCGCTCGACGCCAAAAGTCGGCAGATGCTGGGCGAGTTGTCGAAAGTCGACGGGACCGTGCTGGCCGTCAACCAGCGGGGCGAAGTGCAGGTCGTCAACGGTTTGGCCGTTCCCGCGCTGGAGCGGCTGGCGAAATCCGGCCTGCGGCTGTTGCCCAATCAGGCGGCCGGCGAAACCGGCTACTGGAACCCGCTCGTCGTCACCGGCAAGGACGGCAAGGCGCAGCTCACGTTCCGGCTGCCGGAGCGCTCGACCGCGTGGAAGCTCCGCACGAAGGGCATCGACTCGCGCGCACTCGCCGGCGAGGCCGAAGTCGAGATCTTCACCCGCAAAGACCTGTTCGGCGAAATGAAAACGCCGCTGGCCTTCTACCAAGGCGACAAGCCCCAGCTTCTGGTCGAAGTCCACAATGCCACGATCGAGAAGGGCGGGAAGATCGACGTCGTGCTCAAGACCACCATCGGCGAGCGTTCGACCGAGCTGAAGCACACGATTGAAGCGGCCGGCCCCGGCGTCGAAGAGCTTAGCCTGCCCGTCGAGATCACCGCCGGCGACGCGGTCAGCTTCGAGCTGACCGTCACCTCGGGCGACCAGAAGGACGTGGCCCGGGCCGAAGTGCCGGTGCGGCCGTTCGGTTATCCCGTCTTCGGCACATCGAGCGGCTCGGCCGCACAGAGCACGATCGTCTTCGTCGACTTCCCGGGTGCCAACGGCGACAAGAATCGCCCCGCCGTCGAAAACCCCGCCCTCGAAATCGTCATCGGTCCCAGCGTGAACCGCACGCTGCTGGACGCCGTGCTCGGCGGCAATCTCACCATCTGCGGCTCCTTCTTCGTCGTCCCCGACAGCGGCTTCGAGCGCTCGATTTCCGACGTGCTGGGCGGCGTGGCGCTGCTGGCGACGATCCGTGATTCCAACGCCGCTGAAACGCCCGAAGCCGAGGCTCTCGCCGGACGCATCCGCTCGGCCCTCAGCACCTTGATTTCGAGCCAGCGCGACGACGGCGGCTGGACATGGTCGGGGAGACCTGAAGCTCAGAAGCCCGATCGCTTCACGACCAGCCGCACCGTCTGGGCGCTGGCTGCGGCCCGGCGGAGCGGTTTTGCCGTCCCGCAGGAGACGCTCGACAAGGCGGTGGGATATCTCAAGACCGCCTTCAGCGCCGCCAACCGCGCCGACCGCGAGGGGCAGGCGATCCTGCTGCACGCGCTCGCCGAAGCGGGCGAAGCCGACGTCGCCCTCGCCAACCGCCTGTACCGCGAGCGGAACGACATGAGCGTCTCGGGACTGTTGCACCTGGGCCTCGCGCTCGCCCGCCTCGACCGCCAGGAGATGGCCCGCGACCTTCTGCAACTCGTGCAGGATGGCGCGCAGGTCGCGGGCGCAGCGAAGCCTGAAGCGGGCCTCGCCAAGGTCGCCTCGCTGCCGTGGATGAGTTCCGACGCCGAGCGGAAGGCGCTGCATCTCTTGTTGATCGAAGAAGTCGCGCCGGGCGATGCGCACGCGCCGAAGCTGGCCGACGAATTGATGTCCGCGCGGCGCGGCTCGCGCTGGCAGCCCGAGAAGGCCAACGGTCCGGCCGTCGCGGCCCTCGCCCGCTGGTTCGCGCGGGTCAAGCACGTTGACGAAAAGTACACGCTGGCCGTGTACGTCAACGACAAGCTCGTCGAGAGGCTCCAGATCGATCCCGGCGCCGACGCCAGCCGCCGGCTCGAAGTGCCCGCGGAGCTATTGGCCAAAGATAAGCCGCAGCGGATCAACTTCGACATGGAAGGCCGCGGACGCTTCAGCTACAGCGCGGTGCTCTCCGGCTTCACGCCGGCCGAGAAGCTCGCCAGCACAACCAAAGAATGGGCCGTCAGCCGCACGTACCAGCCGGCGCCGCTCCTGTTCGACGGCCAGCCGGTGCCGCGCGGGTTCCACGTGCTCACCGGCAGCTACAGCGAGTTCAGGAACCCGCTGACCGAGCTGCCGCTGGGCGAGCGCGGCGAAGTCACGCTGTCCATTTCGCGCTACACGCCCTCCAGTACGCGCGACGAAGAGTTGGATTACCTCGTCGTCACCGAACCGATTCCCGCCGGCAACGTCGTGCTCACGGAATCGATCCAGGGCGGCTTCGAGCGCTACGAGATCGGCCCCGGGGCGATCACGTTCTATATCGGCGACGTGCGCTATCCCGGCAGCATCCAGTATACGCTGGTGGGCTACCTGCCGGGTGACTACCGGGCGCTGCCCACGCTCGTGCGCAGCTTCTACCGTCCCGAGCGCGCGGCCGTCGCGATGACCGGCTCCGGACGGGCCGCGAAGCCCGATACAAAATCGCTGGCCGTACTGCCTCGCGGCGAGAAGTCGAAGGACGAGTACCGCCTCACCCCCGTCGAATTGTTCGAGCTGGGCAAGCGGCACTTTGCGAAGCGCGAGTACGCGAAGGCCGATGAGCATCTCACGCCGCTGTTCGAGAACTGGCGGCTGCGCGACGAGGTCTACCAGGAAAGCGCGCTGATGCTGTTCCGCACGTCCCTCGAATTGGCCCGCGACGGCGGCATCGTCCGCTACTTCGAGATCATCAAGGAGAAGTATCCCGAGGTAGAGATCGACTTCGACTCCATCCTCAAGGTCGCCGCCTCGTACCGCGAGCTGGGCGAGTACGAACGCAGCTACCTCGTGTTCCGCGCGACGATCGAAGCCGCCTTCCAGCGCGAAAGCCAGATCGCCGGCTTCCTCGACGCCCGCGGTGAATTCCTGCGCAGCGTGCAGGTCATGGAGCGGCTGCTGGTCGATTACCCGGCGGAGCCGTACATCGCCACGGCAACATACTCGCTGGCCGGCGAAGTCTACGGCAAGGCCCCCGAGGCCGCGTCGCACGCGAAGCTGAAGGAAGCCGGCATCACCCGCGTGGATCTCATCGCGGCGGCCGTCGACATGCTCGACCACTTCCTCTCGACGTGGCCAAAGGATCCGGCCGCCGACCAGGCCGCCTTTTCGCTGGCCACGGCCCTCATCGACCTGGAGCGTTACGACGACGCCATCGCCCGCGCCACCGAGTTCGCCGACCGCTATCCGGAAAGCAAGCTGCTCGACAGCTTCTGGTACGTCATCGGCTACAGCCACTTCGCGCTGTCGCGGCACGAGGCGGCGCTGGAGATGGCCCGCAAGGTGGCCGAGTTCACCCGGAAGGATCCCGGCACCGGCCTGGAGCAGCCGGCCGACAATAAGTGGCAGGCGGTGTATATCATGGGGCAGGTGTACCACAGCCTCGGCAAGCCCGCCGAAGCGATTGAAGAATACGAGCGCGTCGACGAGCGATTCCCTGACGCCGCCCAGGCCATCGACTACTTCACCCGCAAGGCCATCAGCCTGCCGGAGGTGACGACGGTGAAGCCGGGCGAGCCGGCGAAGGTCGAACTGGACTACCGCAACCTCCCGCAGGCCAACGTGAAGGTCTACCGCATCGACCTCATGAAATTCGGCCTGATGCAGCGGAACCTGGAGCGGATCACGGCCATCAACCTCGCCGGTATCCGGCCGTACCACGAGCTGTCGGTCGAGCTGGGCGACGGCAAAGACTACCGCGACCGCGAGAAGGAACTCTCGCTGCCGTTGAAGGAAGAGGGCGCGTACCTGGTCGTGGCCCGCGGCGAAAACCAGTACGCCAGCGGGCTGGTGCTGGTCACGCCGCTCGACCTCGACATTCAGGAAGACCCCGTCAGCGGCCGCGTGCGGGTGACGGTGAAGAACACCGTGAACGAGCGCTTCGCGAACGACGTGCACGTGAAGGTCATCGGCTCGGCCGGCGGCGAGTTCGTCTCCGGCGAGACCGACCTGCGGGGCCTGTTCATTGCGGACGCCATCGAAGGCACGACGACCGTCATCGCCCGCGCCGACGACGCTCGCTACGCCTTCTACCGCGGCAAGACTCATCTCGGCACGCCCGTGCCGGAGGCGAAGCCCGCCGAAGGCAAGCAGGCCGCCGAAGAGCCCGCCGCGCAGCCGCCTTCCGGCGGCAAAGACATGCTGCTGGACAACATCCGCGGCTCGAACTCGGCCATCCAGCAGGAGCAGCGCATGCAATACCGCAACCTGCTGGAAAACGAGAGTCAGGGCGTGAAGGCGAAAGCCGCGTTCTAAGACAGTCCGAATGACGAACTGCACCGTTTAGCCGCGTCCCAACGGGACGCGCGGCGCCGCGCGTCCCGCTCGGACGCGGCTAAACTGGCGCTGCGTCCTTCGTTCACCGTTTGTCAAACGCCGCCGCGGCGTCGATAATCGGGGGCGCTGAAGGCCCATACTCATGACCAGCGCTCTTCCCATCGTCGAATCGCCGCCCGCCGTGCGCTCGCGGCGCCGTTTGCCGCCGTGGCTGAAGCGGCCACTGCCTCAGGCGGGAATGGCGTTCACCTCCGGCGTCATCAGCGACCTGCGGCTGGAGACGGTGTGCGAGAGCGCTAAGTGCCCGAACCGCACCGAGTGCTGGTCGCAGCGGACGGCGACGTTCATGATCCTGGGCAACGTCTGCACGCGGCCCTGCGGCTTCTGCTCCGTGCCCAAGGGGAAGACCGAGCCGCTCGAACTCGACGAGCCGGCGCGGGTCGCCGAAGCGGCCGCGCGGCTGGGTCTCGCGCACGTGGTGATTACGTCGGTCACGCGCGACGATCTCGCCGACGGCGGGGCCGACCACTTTTATCGCTGCGTGCTGGCCGTCCGCGAGCGCACCGGGGCGGCGGTCGAAGTCCTCACGCCCGATTTTCTCGGCGACATCGCGGCAATCGACCGCGTGATCGAGGCGGAGCCGGACGTGTTCAACCACAACACCGAGACGGTCCCGCGGCTGTACACCCGAGTCCGCCGCAACGCCGAGTATGCGCGGACGCTCGACCTGCTCGCGCGGGTGAAGCGCCGCGCGCCGCACATCCCCACCAAGAGCGGCCTGATGCTCGGGCTGGGCGAGACTGAGGAAGAAGTGCTCGATGTCTGCGGCGATCTGCGAAGTGTGGGTTGCGACATGATCACCATCGGCCAGTACCTGCAACCGACACCCGCGCATCTGCCGGTCGAACGCTACGTGCCTCCCGAGGAATTCGACGAGATCGGATATCGCGCGCGGCGGCTGGGTTTTGCGATGGTCGCCAGCGGCCCCTTCGTCCGCTCCAGCTACCACGCCGGCGAGATGGCCGCGGAGCTGGCGCCGAGCCGGGAGGATGGAGGATGGAGGATGGCGAAGAAGACGAACGTTGAATATTGAACATTCAACATCGAACGATCCGGGAATTTCAACGTTCAACGTTCGATGTTCGACGTCCAATGTTCGATGTTTGTTCTGCTTACGCCATCCTCTATCTTCCATCCTCCATCCTCACACGCCCACTACCCGCCGCTCTGACAGGCCACATACCCCACCCACCCCCATGCCCATCCCCGTCATCCTCCCCGACCTCGGTGCCGAAGACGCGGTCGTGCGCGTCAGTTGCTGGCTCGTCGAGCCGGGTGAAGCCGTCGATGTGGGCGACCGGCTCGTGGAGGTGCTGCTGCCCGGAATCACCTGCGATGTCGCGGCGCCGGCGGGCGGCGTGCTCTCGGCCGTCGATCAGCCCGCCGGCTGCGAAGTCGCTCCTGGCGAGGTGCTGGGCTGGATCGAACCGGACTCCGAGCCGGATGCGGAGCCAGGAAGAGAGGATGGAGGATCGAGGATGGAGGATGGCGAAGAAGACGAACGTTGAACATCGAACATTGAACATCGAACATCGAACATCGAGCGATGCCGTAAGTACAGCGTTCAATGTTCAATGTTCAATGTTCGTTCTCCCTGCTTTCTCCATCCTCCATCCTCCATCCTCCATCCTCATCCACCACTTCCTGCCACTCCGATCCTGCAACGACATCGACAGCGGGGACAACCCATGATCTGGCAGCGCCTCCGTGGCCACGACGACCGCGTCGAGATGTTCCGCCGCGCGATCCGCCGCGGGCGGTTTTCGCACGCGTACCTGTTCGTCGGGCCCGAAGGCATCGGTAAGAAGCTGTTCGCCCGCACGCTGGCGCAGTGCCTGTTCTGCGAGAGGCACAACGACGCGGAACTGGAAGCTTGCGGCGAGTG
>JAHWKJ010000213.1 GCA_019347905.1 Planctomycetota bacterium | reverse complement strand
CGTGCGGAGAGCGGCCCGTCGGCCACGAACAACGCCGCTTCCAGTCTCGCGAGTTTCGCCGTTCGGACTCTGCCGGTGGCGGGCGCTCCGATTGCGCCGCTTCCCGCGGCGCGGCGAGCACCGCGAATGAAGAACGTCCAACGGCGACCTTCTCCCGGCGCCGAAATGGGAGAGAATCGACGTTCCGCCCGTTCCCTCAGGCCCGGGTCCGCCGGTTCAATGCCGGCGGTCAATTCTGCTGTGTCCATTCGTCGAGCTGCGCGAGCACGCCGCGGACGGCATCCAGCGGCTCGTCCGCCTCGGCCTCGAAGCGCCGCGCGACCAGACCGTCCTCGCGTCCCGCCAACAAACAGGTGAAATGAAAGCGTCGCCCGCCGCCGCCAGGGGAAAGCTGGAAGTCGTCGATGCCGTACGCGTTCAGACGCTCAATCGCATCGTCCCACGTGTCAATTGCGGCTGGAGCGACCGCGGGCACGCCATTGCGCGACGTGCCTCGCGACGGAAAGTTCGACAGCGCTCCACTCGCTGCGTCAGAGGGCGTGTCGAAGGCGTCATCGCGAATGGGTGGGATCTGCGGCCGTGGCCTCTCGGCTGCCTCGGCGCCGCCCGCGTTCGACAGCGACAGCACGCGATCGAATTCGTCCCGCCGTGAGGCATCGATCGGCCGGACACGATCGGCGGCAGATGCATCGGCCAATGTCGCGGCGGCGTCGGCCGGCGCCGCGCCTCCTAGCGGCGGCCGCTCGCTGTGGAAAGGGTCGTTCCACGGCGGCGGCTCCCGCTCCAGGTTTTCGGCCCCGGCGGTGGCGGAATCCGGCCGCTCGAACGATGCGAACAAATCTTCGGCCGATGACCTCCGGTCCGCCGGCCGCCGTGCAGCGGAAGGCGACGTGGAACCAGCTCGCGAGTCCGTCGGAATGTCCTCGATGACCAGCGAGTCGACGTCGTTCACCGTGGCCGACTCGGCTGTGCCGGTGAGCTGCGGCACAACGACGGCCGCAAGAAAAGGTACCGCGAGCAGCGGTACGAACATCGCCAGCGTAGCGACAACACCGTTCGCCTGGGAACGCATGTGCGGGGCCTCCCTGCCGGGACACGATGCTTCCAGAACATCCATGCGCCGGCTGGGTCGGCCGGCGCGGGGCGGATCGTACTCGAACCCGCGAAGCGCCACAATCTCAATCGGTCGCGGGCGACGCCTCGGCGTCTTCGTCCGCTGCCGGTTCGTCCGCGGCGTCCGTCGGTTTCGGGAACAGCTTTTCATTGGCCGGCTGGACAGGCTCGTCCGGCGGGGCGACGGGCACGCGGCCTTTCAGCTTCAGTGTTTTCGGCGCGAGGCATTGCCGCTCGTTGCAGGGCTGATAGCGGATGCGGATCTCCATCTCGTCGGCGGGCATCTCGGCGGCTTCGGCGGGAATGGTGAGCGTGCCGTAGATGTAGGCTTCACCGTCGTATACGAGGGCCGGCTCTGCGATGTCGGGGATATCGAGCTTCCGGCCTTTGGGGTAATGCACGTTGTCGAGCTTGATGCCGGCGGCCGAGACGATCGTGACCTTCGTCGGGATGAGTCCCTCGGGCTGGGCCGGGTTGGCGTTGATGTGCCAGCCGTCGCTCAGCTTGAGGTACACCAGCAGCCGTGCCTGGCGACCGGCGGGCAGACGCTCGACGTTCAGAAATGCCTTGGCGCGGAGAATGGGCGGCGGCTCGTCCTTCTCGCGAGCCGGCTCTTCGGCCGCGGCCTGCACAATCTCGCTTCCAGCTTTGGCCGGCGTGAGCGCCTCCGCCTCCGGGGTCGCGGTTCCCCCCCTTCCTAAGGGGGGGGCAGGGGGGGTCGAATGCGCATCGGGCGGAGCCTCGTCCTTCACCCCCCCCGGCCCCCCCTTACCAAGGGGGGGAGCAGCGGAATTGCTATCGAGAGGGGGAGCAGCGGAATCGTCGAGGTACTCGCCTAACGCGACCGCCATGTTCGATAATCCCGCGGGCGTTGCCTTCAACGTGGGGGCGAACAGTTCCAGCGTCTCGCCCGCCAGCTTCCGATAGCGCTCTTCACTGGACAGCGACGACAGCCGCAGCAGGTTTCGCGCAGCGACACTGTTGCCGGAAGGAATCACCGAGCTGTAGGCCGTCTTCGTGCGGGCGATGAGCGTCTCGTGGTCGTGGGCGGTGAAGTAGAAGCCGCCGGCGGTCTCGTCGTGGAACAACTCGACCATCTGATCGGTCAGCCGGCGGGCGGCGTTGCGCCACTTCTCGTCGCCGGTGGTGTCGTACAGGGCGAGCAGTCCTTCCGAGAGGAATGCGTAATCGTCGAGGTACGCCCCCAGTTTCGCCTGCCCTTCGCGCCAGGTGCGCAACAGCCGGCCGTCGGAATCGCGCATGTGCGTGAGCACGAACATCGCCGCCTTCTCCGCCGCCGCCGTGTAATCCTCGCGGCCAAGAATCTTGCCCGCGCGGGCGAAGGCCCGGATCATCAGGCCGTTCCAGCTCGTCAGCACCTTGTCGTCGCGCAACAGAGCCTCGCGCTGGTTGCGAACGGCGAGCAGCTTCTCGCGCAGCCCCGACAGCCGCTCGTCCAGCGCGTCCTCAGACAGTTTCAATTCGGCGGCCAAATCGTTGAGCGGCTGCGGCAGCCGCAGCACGTAGCCATGCTCGAAGACCTTTGGCTGCGTCATGCCGTAAGCCCGCATGAAGAGCGCGGCATTGTCGGCGCCCAGCACGCGCTCGACTTCTTCGCGCGACCAGACGTAGTGTTTGCCTTCGATGCCGTCCGTTTCGGCGTCGAGGGCCGAGAAGAACCCGCCCTCCGGATGCGTCATCTCGCGGAGCACGAAATCGAGCGTACCCTCGGCAACGCGGCGGTCGCGCTCGTCCCGGCCCGTGCGGTACGCCTCGATGTACACGTCGGCAAGCTGGGCCTGGTCGTACAGCATCTTCTCGAAGTGCGGCACGTGCCACTCGCGGTCGGTCGAATATCGATGAAAGCCGCCGCCCAGATGGTCGCGGATCCCGCCGGCCGCAATTCGCTCCAGCGTGTGCCGCACGACCTTCTCGGCGTCCTCGTCGGCGTATCTGCAGGCGCGGTACTGCAGGAATGCGAGCTTCACCGGCGTGGGGAACTTGGGAGCATCCGGCCGCGCGGCGCTAAATCCGACGCCGCCGAATTCGGCATCGTAGCTGTCGAGAACCGCTTTGGCGGCTTCATCGACGAGTTCGCGGTTCAGCTCAACGGGCGCGAGAGCCGGACGCGTCTTCATCAAACGGCGCAGCTCGCTGGTGATGATCTCGGCATTCTGCTCGACGCCCGCCTGCTGCTTCGTCCATACCTCGTGCATGCGGCGCATGACATCGGGGAAGCCGGGCAGCCCGTTTTTGCCTTCCGGGGGGAAATACGTACCGCCGGCGATCGGTTTCCCCGCGGGCGTGAGGAACATCGAGAGCGGCCAGCCGCCCGACTGCCGCGTGCCGATCAACTGGAAGTAAACCTGCAGGGCGGTCATGTAGATGTCGTCCACGTCCGGCCGCTCTTCGCGATCGACCTTCACGTTGACGAAATGCTCGTTCATGTAGCGGGCGATCTCCTCGTTTTCGAAGACGAGCCGCTCCATGACGTGGCACCAGTAGCAACTGCTGTAGCCGATGGAGAGGAAGACCGGCTTGTTCTCTTTCGTCGCCCGCTCGAAGGCCTCCGGCCCCCACGGATACCAGTCGACGGGATTGTGCGCGTGCTGGAGCAGGTAGGGGCTGCTTTCCTTCGCCAGGCGGTTAGCCGGGTGCTGCTTTGGCGCGTCGTCCGCAGCCTGAGCCTCCTCAGCCGCGGCGTTGCCCCGCGCGCAGCCGGCCAGGACAGTGCACGAGATAATGACCAATGACCAATGACCAATGACCAATGCCCGCAGTGGACGCCGGTTGGTTCTCGTGAGCGGCTTGCCCTTCGCCATCCTCAATCCTCCATCCTCTATCCTCGCTCCCCGACCACGCTGCACTCGCGACTAATCGCTCACTCGCCCGTCACGGCACCCGCGTACTATCCAGGATCTGCCGGATGATCGCCCGCGAGCGGCTGCGCTGGCCCTCGCGCACGAGGCCCCGGCAGACGACGCGGTGGGCGAGCACCGGCACCGCCAGCCGCTTGACGTCGTCGGGCACGGCGTAGTCGCGGCCTTCCGTAAGGGCCAGGGCCTGCACTCCGCGATAGAGCGTGAGCGCACCGCGGGTGCTGACGCCCAGTTCCAGCTCGTCGTGCGAGCGGGTGGACGTCACGACATCCAGCAGGTACTCGTTCAGCGACGCTTCGACTGTCACCTCCCGCACGGCCGCCTGCAGGCGGACGAGTTCATCCACGTCCAGCACGGGCCGCAGCGCTTCGACGGGTTCGCCGTCGCGTCGGGCGACCAGCACTTCCAACTCGATGTCGCGCTCGGGGTAGCCGATTTCGGTGCACAGCATGAAACGGTCGAGCTGGTTCTCGGGAAGTGGATAAGTGCCCTCGTACTCGTAAGGGTTCTGCGTGGCGACCACGAAGAATGGAGCGGGCAGCGGCCGCGTCTTGCCTTCGACGGAAACCTGCCCTTCGCTCATCGCTTCCAACAGCGCGCTTTGCGTGCGGGGCGTCGTGCGGTTGATCTCATCGGCCAAGAGCACGTTGGTGAAGATCGGCCCGGGACGGAATTCGAATTGCCCCATGTCCGGCAGGAACACGCTCGAACCCAGGATGTCGCTGGGAAGCATGTCGGGCGTAAATTGCAGCCGCGTGAACTGGCAGTCGAGGCTGCGGGCAAGGGCCTTCGCCAGCGACGTCTTGCCCACGCCGGGCGCGTCTTCGATCAGCACGTGCCCCCCGGAGAGCAGCGCCACGACGGCCAGTCGGATCGGCTCCGGCTTGCCGCACAGGACGGCGGCGATGTTTCGCTCCAGCGCGGCGATCGCGTCTCGAGTGTGGATCGTCACAATTGACTTCTGGAATTGATCGCGGGACCAGTCGCCTTCGCGGGCGAGCTGGGGAGCAACATTATAGGCACAACCCCACGGCGCCGGCAGGTCAAAGGGAGAGAGGGTGACAAGGTGAGGGGGTGACAAGGTGACGGGGATGACGGGGTGATGAGACGACGAGGTGAGGGCGCGAACGACGGCACGGTCTGTGGACCGCCGCCTGAGGGGGTACCCCGAATTTCGCGCCAGCGTTCACCTTGTCACCTTGTCACCTTGTCACCCCCTCTCTTCTCGCGAGTCACCGCGAAACGGCTCCTTGCGCAATTTGCTCCCTTCCGCCGGCGTGGTAGAATCGCGGTGGCGCGTCCCTCCTTGGAAGAGGCTGCGATGGCGGTCGTCTGGTATCGCCGCTTGCGGATGGAGTTTCATTTCGGCCGGATGCCGCTCGCGCCCGCCGTGCTGCCGCCCGGTTTCGTCTGGCAGGGGTGGCATCCGGACGATCTGGAGCGGCACGCGCTGGTCAAGTACGACAGCTTTCACGGCAGCGTCGACGCGCGAATCTTTCCCTGTCTGGCAAGCTATGCCGGTTGCCGGCGGCTGATGCAGGAGCTTGTGCTGCAGCAGTCTTTTCTGCCAGAGGTCACGTGGCTCATTTCCTACCAGCCGTCCCGCGATCGCCAGCCCGTCGATTGCGCGACCATTCAGGGCATGCGGCAAAGCCTCACCCACGGCTCAGTGCAGAATGTGGCCGTCGCTCCCGGCTATCGCGGCCTGGGATTGGGACGGGCACTGGTCGCGCAGGCGCTGGAAGGCTTTCGGCGGGCGGGACTCAAGCGGGTGTACCTGGAGGTGACGGCACAGAACGCACAAGCGGTGCGGCTGTATCGCTCGCTGGGTTTCCATCTGGCCCGCACAATGTACAAGGCCGTGGAAGGATCGCGGGAAGTGCCCGCCGGAGTCTGAAGGGATCAGTACGAGCATGACCATGCCCGATGCGCTTGGTGCCGAGTTCAGCCTCGTCTGGGATCTCGACGCACTCTATCCACGTCCCGAGACGCCCGAGTTCCGCCGCGCGCTCGACGACTACCGCCGCGAGATCACCGCGCTGGCCGAGCGTTCGGACGCCCTGCCGCCGGTTTCATCGCTGCCGCACGCCGTCACGGCCTGGGTGACTTTTCTCAGCGATTACGAGCAGGCAGCGGCGCGGCGGGAAGAGTTGCAGTCGTTCGTCGGCTGCTATGCGGCGGCCGACGCCCGGAACAAGACTTACCAGCGTCTCGAAGCCGAGCTGTCGTCGCTGGAGCCGTTGCGGGCGCGCATCGCCACCAATCTCGAATTCGCAATCAAGCAGGCGGACGATGAAGAGCTGGAATCATTCGTCGCCGCCGATGAACGGCTCGGCCGCATCGCATTCTTCCTGCGCGAATGCCGCCGCAACGCGCGGCTGCGATTGCCGAAAGACCAGGAACTGTTGGCGGCGGATCTGGCGGTCGACGGGCTGCACGCGTGGGGGCGGCTGTACGACCGCCTGTCGGGGGCGCTGCGGGTCCAGGTGATGGAGCGGGGCGAGATCGTTGAGAAATCGCCCAGCCAGGTGCAGCTCGATTCACCCCAGCGGACCGTCCGCGAGAATAACTTCTACGCGTCCGCCCGCGCGTGGCAAACCATCGCCGATACGTGCGCCGATGCGCTCAACCATATCGCCGGCACGCGGCTGACGCTCTATCGGCGGCTGGGGCTGAAAGACCATCTCGAGCCCCCGCTGCGCTACAACCGCATGCGCCGCGAAACGCTGGACGCGATGTGGAGCGCCATCGCCGCGCGCAAACCGATGCTCGTCAACTACCTGCATCGCAAGGCGCAGCTTCTGGGCGTCGAGAAGCCGGCCTGGTACGACCTCACCGCGCCGCTGCCTCAGCTCGCTCGGCCCGGAAGTAGCGCCGAACTGAGCTGGGACGACGCCTGCCGGATGATTGTCGATACGTTCGAGCGTTTCAGCCCGGCATTCGGCGATTTCGCCCGCCGCGCGTTGGCCGAGCGCTGGATCGAGGCGGAGAACCGCCCAGGCAAGCGGCAGGGCGGCTTCTGCACGGGTTTCCCCGTCCGCCGGCAGTCGCGGATCTTCATGACGTTCACCAACTCCGCCGATAGCATGTCCACGCTGGCCCACGAGCTGGGCCACGCCTGGCATTCGCACGTGCTCTCGGAGCAGCCTTACTTCCTGCAGGATTACCCGATGAACCTCGCAGAGACCGCCTCGACGTTCGCCGAGGCCGTCTTAGGCGAAGAACGGCTGCGAACGACCGACTGCGAAGCCGAGCGGATGCAAATCCTCGACCACATGCTCTCGGACGCCGTCGTGTTCCTGATGAACATCCACACGCGGTTTCTGTTCGAGGACGAGTTCCACCGCCGACGGGCCGCGGGCGAACTGGCGGCCGAGGAGCTTTCCGAACTCATGCTCGCCGCACAGAAAGAGGCTTACCTGGGTGCGCTGGCCGACGACGGCTGGAACCCGGGCTTCTGGATCTCGAAGCTGCACTTCTATATCAGCGGTCTGCCGTTCTACAACTTTCCCTACACGTTCGGCTACCTGTTATCGCTGGCCGTCTACGCCACAGCCGCCGACGCCGGCCCGGAGTTCCCGGAGCAATACCGCCGCCTCTTGATCGCCACCGGCTGCCGCGAAACGGAAGAGGCCGTGGCGGGCGCTATCGGCGGCGACCTGTCGCGCCCCGACTTCTGGACCCGCAGTCTCGATGTTATCGAGCGCCGTGTGGAACGCTTTCTGGAGCTGACGGGCTGAGCCTCAGAACGGCCGCGCACCCATCGCTCGACCCCCGGTTGGGGCGCGGGGATTGCGGCAGCAGCACTGTCGGATCGATAGTCGCGGTCTGCCTACGCCGGCGGGGCGTCTTCACCGTTACCCACTGCCCGCAGCGCCTCGTCCCGCGTGGCGAAGTAGGGCAGCACGCTGTCGATTTTCATGATCGACAGGATGTCCCGCATGCCGGCTGAGGCGTTGCAAAAGGCGCAGCGGCCGCCGCGGCTGCGGACTTTCTCCGCCATCGCCATCACCGCTCCGATGACGATCGAGCTGAAGTAGGGCGCGCCGCCCACGTTCGGAAGGGAAAATCCTGCGAGCTTCAGGCCGGGGCATGACGACAGGTGGGAAAACATGAGGCGGATCACGCGGTCACGATGGAATTATCGCAATCGGGAGCGGGGTTGGCTACCGCCAGTGCGTGCGTTTGCAGTTGGCGGCGCGGCGCGGATACAGTCACCGCACGGGATGGCTTTTGGTTTTGAGGATGGAGGATGGAGGGTAGAGGATCGCCGTCCTCCATCCTCCATCCTCCATCCTCTATCCTCCATCCTCACCCCGAGCTGACCCATGCCCGATCCGCAAACGCTGTACGACGAACTCGTCGCCGAGCTGCGCACGACGGCGCTCCTGGCTTCCTGCGGCCACGTGTTGAGTTGGGACGAGCAGACGTACCTGCCGCCCGCGGGGGCCGAGCACCGGGCCAACCAGGTGAGTCTGCTGGCCGGCATGGTTCACGAGCGGGCGACCAGTCCGCGGCTGGGCGAACTGCTGGCCGCCCTCGAAGACAGCGGCCGGTTCAACGTGGGCGACGGCGAACCCTCGCCTGCGGCCGTCAATCTCCGCGAGGCCCGCCGCAATTACGACCGCGCCACGAAGCTGCCGCGGCGGCTGGTCGAGGAGCTGTCGCGGGCGATTACGCTGGGCCAGCAGGCATGGGTCTCGGCGCGGAAGAACAACGATTTTCCCGCGTTCCGGCCGTGGCTGGAGAAGATGGTGGCGCTCAAACGCGAGGAGGCCCAGGCCCGCGGCTACGGCGACGGCGTGCCCTACGACGCGCTGCTGGACGAATACGAACCCGGCGTCACCGCGGCCGAGATCGCACAGGTGTTCGCGCCGCTGCGCGAGGAACTGGTGCAACTGGTGACGGCCATTCGCGAGAGCGGCCGCTCGCCCGACGTGGGAATCCTCACGCGGCACTATCCGAAGGAGGCGCAGCGGGAGTTCAGCCTTGAGGCGGCAGCACGCATGGGTTTCGATCTTCAGGCCGGGCGGCTCGACGAGGCGCCGCATCCCTTCTGCGAACGGTTTGGCCCCGGCGACTGCCGCCTCACCACGCGGTACGACGAGCACCACTTCCCCGGCGCCTTCTTCGGCACGCTGCATGAGGCGGGCCACGGCATTTATGAGCAGGGCCTGGACGGCGAGGCGTTCGGGACGGCCATGGGCGAGTGGGTCTCGCTGGGGATTCACGAATCGCAGTCGCGGATGTGGGAGAACTTCGTCGGCCGCAGCCGCTCGTTCTGGGAGCACTTCTACCCGGCGGCCCAGAAGGCGTTTCCCGACGCTCTCGGCGACGTCGAGGTCGACGCCTTTTACGCGGCGGTCAATGACGTGCGGCCGACGTTCATCCGCGTCGAAGCCGACGAAGTGACGTACAACCTGCACATCATGCTCCGCTTCGAGCTGGAGCAGCCGCTGGTGGCGGGGGACTTGGCGCCGGCCGACGTGCCGGGCGCGTGGAATGAGACGTTCGAGCGCTATGTGGGAATGGCACCGCCGGACGATCGCAATGGCTGCCTGCAGGACATCCACTGGAGCGGAGGTCTGGTCGGTTACTTCCCCACCTATGCGCTGGGCAACATGTACGCGGCGCAGCTCTTCAATGCC
>JAHWKJ010000741.1 GCA_019347905.1 Planctomycetota bacterium | reverse complement strand
ACGCCCTTGTGGTTCGCGAATGACCGCAAAGTGACGCACCCTACGATCTCAGGCACGCAAATCGACGCGGACGTTTCCGTCGTCGAGTTCCGTCGTCTCGATCTGGATGTCGACGAATCGCCGCACCACGTCGATGTTCGTCCGCGTGTGCTCCGTCAGCGGCATGGTTGTGAAGGATCCGCCGCCGGCCAGTGCCATCGGCACCAGGAGCTGATCGGCCAGGTGAAAGCCCACCGGGACGTCCGCGTCGAGGTATTCGCGCGCCTCGCGGGCCGCGCGGGCGGCGACTTTCTCCGCCGGCAGACCGATTTTCCCGACGCCGGTGAACACCTCGGTGACATGCGGTGAAATGATCTCGATGACGACGGCGTTCCCGGGGCCGGGGGAGTTCCCCTCTTCGATCACCTCGACATTCTTCGAGGGCAGTGAGAGCTTGCGGGCGATCACGGTCAACTCGCGTTCGGCGATGTGCCGCGGCAAGCGGGACACGATGGCCCGCGCCCGGCGGTGCATCACGCGGCCGCGTTCGAGAAGGTCGATTCGCGCCAGCGTCTCGACCGGCTCGATGTGGACGGTGAACCGACCGCCGCCCGCCGGATAGAAGCCGCGCCGCTCCAGCCGCAGCAAGACCTTCGGCCCCATGCGGCCGATGAGCGGCAGCCACGTTCGTTCCAGGAAATCGAGCGGCGGTGCGTGCTCGTTGTGCGTGCCGCCTTCGAGCACGAGCGTCGAGGGCTGTGCGGCCGTCATCAGCACCGGCAGCACCGTTTGCAGCACGAGCGTTGCGCTGCCGGCCGTTTCGATGCGGAAGGCGTAGTCTCCGGGTTGTGGTGCGCCGGGCCGAAACACGAGTTCCCGCGAATGCAGTGCCGCGCCTTCGGTCTCGGCCTGGCCGACTTCGGCGGCGGCTCGCACGGCCATCAGGTGCTGCCGCATCAGTCCCGGTTTGGGACGGCCCGCGCGCAGGCTGGTGATGCGGAAGGCTCTGCCTGTGGCGAGGGCGAGGGTGAGCGAAGTCCGCAGGATCTGCCCGCCGCCTTCGCCGTGAGAGCCGTCGATCTCGATCATGAGGCCTCCGAGCGCTGACGCTTCCGGCTCACTTGCTCTGGTAGACCTGCGGATTGGCCACGTGTTCCGGCCGGCGGCCGCACAGGACTTCCACGAGCGAGCGGGCCGTGCGGGTCCGCAGTTCGACGAGCGACTCTTCCGAGAGAAACGCGGCGTGCGGCGTGACGAGTACGCGCTCATCACGATACAGAGGATGATCGAGATCGGGAGGTTCGGGATCGAAGACGTCGAGCGCCGCTCCCGCCAGCCGGCCCGCCTCGATAGCTCGCCACAGCGCCTCGGTATCGACCAGTCCGCCGCGGGACGTGTTGATCAGCACGGCCGTCGGCTTCATTCGCGACAGCGCGTGATCGTCGACCAGCCGCCGGGTGGAATCGCACAGCGGCGCGTGCAGCGAGACGAAGTCGCTTCGCGCCAGCAGGTCCTCAAAGCCGACCATTTCGCAGCCGGTCCCGCAGGCATCGCCGGAGGGCGTGTGCGCAATGACCTGCATTCCCAGCGCCCGCGCCTTGGGCACCAGCGCGCGGGCAATACGGCCCAGTCCCACGAGACCCAGCGTCTGCCGCGACAGCCTCCGCAGCGGTGGCCCGGCCGCGAGTTCGTAGCGGCCACGTTTGGCGAGGCGGTCGTAGAAGGCAGTCTTTCGCGCGAATGTCAACACGAGCGCCAGTGCGTGGTCGGAGACTTCGTCGACGCAGTAATCCGGCACGCGGGTGACGGGGATGCCGCGTGCCGTCGCCGCCTCGACGGCAATGTTGTCCAGCCCGATGCCGAAGCGCGCGATGGCGCGCAAGTGCGGGGCCGCGGCGATGACGGCGGCCGTCACCGGCGCCCAGCAGGTGGCGATGGCGTCCACCGACGCGGCGGCCGCGATCAATGACGCCTCGTCGCTTGCGGGAGGCTCGATGACCTCGGCGCCGATTTCGGCCAGGATCTCGCGCTCGATGCGGACATCCGCCCAGGCGCGGTCGGTAATGAGCACCTGCAGTGGACTTCGTTCGGGACGAACGACCATGTGCGCAAGACTGCTTTGACAAACGCTGCCAGCGACGAGGTACGAGGGAGGTCTTCAGTACGGAAGGCACGAGCAAGCGGTACATTGGTACGAGGTACGAGGTACGACGTGGGAGGTACCGAAGAACCACTTGTCACCCGGACAAGCTGAAGGAATTCCGCGCGCTCCTGGATGGTACGACGTGGGAGGTCCCGAAGAACCACTTGTCACCCCGTCACCCCGTCACCCCGTCACCTTGTCACCTTGTCACCTTGTCACCT
>JAHWKJ010000740.1 GCA_019347905.1 Planctomycetota bacterium | reverse complement strand
ACCAACGCGAGCCGCAAGGCACTCGATGCCGCGCTGGCTCGCGGCGAGCGCCCGCGGGCCGGCTGGGTTCCCGCGGCCGGTGTGTTAGCCGGGCTGCTGTTGTTCGTGCTGGCGCTGCCCGCCGCGGTCATCGGGTGGGAGGCCAACCTGCGGCACCTCGACACGTGGCACCGGAAGGTCGTCGCTCCCGAGGACGCCGGCGGCGCCAACAACTTCGACCAGGAAAGCCTGCGCAACCAGAGCCTGGAGAACGCCGCTTCCCAGGTGGTCGGGCTTGTTTGGGGGATCGACACGGACACCGCGGGAGCGGCGATCGAGCCGGCCCTGGACGCCCTGAAGGCGAGCCTGCTGCTGCTGTTGGCCGCGTGCGGATGGGCGGCCGTCCGCCGGCCGGACCCCCGGCGGGATGCGGCGCTGTACGGGCTGGCGGGCGGATTGACGCTGTTGATCTCACCGCTCTCGTGGGGGCACCACTACGTCATCCTGCTGATCCCGGCCGCCTTCGTGCCGTACTACCTCTGGTGTGCCGGGGCACGCCGCGCCGCGGTCACCACGGCCGCCGCGCCGGCGGTCCTCTCGCTGCTGCACTATGCGGCGCTGCCGTATGCCGGCCGCATCGGCTTGCTCGGCCTGGGCACGACGGTCTGGTACGTTGCCGCCGCCGTCGCGACGTTGCGATACCGGCCCGACTCGCCGGCGTCCGCACCACCGGCCGGGATAGGCGACCGATCCACGATCGCGAAGGCCGCGTGAGGCGGAGACGGGACAAAGTGCGGCAAAGAGTGGTGCGATTCTCCGAATCGCACTCTGCACGACACGGAGAGGCTGTGATTTTTTCGCCAGCGGTGACGTGTAGCGCTGGCGGAGTCCTCGGCTTTGCGCTACAAGGCCTGCATGAACACTTCATCCTCGCCCAACTCATCCTCACCCAACTCATCCTCCTTGTCAGAGCGTGACAGATCGGTCCGCGTCCAGCGGCCCCAGCGGCAGCAGATCGAGTGGCGGCCGCTCTCGCTCGACCAGTGGCTGCCGGCCGACCACCGCGCCCGCATCGTCTGGCAGTATGTCGAGTCGCTCGACCTGGCGCCGCTGTATGAACGCATCCGGGCCGTCGAGGGCGGCGCCGGGCGGGACGCAGTCGACCCGCGGATTCTGATGGCCCTGTGGATGCTGGCCACGATCGAAGGCGTCGGCAGCGCCCGCCAACTGGACCGGCTGTGCCAGCGCGACGTCGCCTACATGTGGATCTGCGGGGAGGTCGGCGTGAACTACCACCTGCTGAGCGACTTCCGCAGCGGACACGCCGAGTTGCTCGACCAACTGCTGAGCGACACCGTCGCCACGCTGATGCACCAGGGGTTGGTCACGCTCGAGACCGTCGCCCAGGACGGCATGCGGGTGCGGGCCAACGCCGGGGCCGGCTCCTTCCGCCGCCGCCGGACGCTGGAGACGATGCACCAGAAGACGCTGGAGGAGAAGACGCTGGAGCAGAAGACGCTGGAGGAGTGCCGCGAGGAAGCCCGGCGGCAGGTCGAGGATTTGCGCCAGCAGAACGAGGACGACCCGGCCGGCAGCGACCGCCGCCGTCAAGCCGCCCAAAAGCGGGCCGCCCGCGAGCGGGCCGAGCGGATCGAGCAGGCCCTGGCCGAATTGGCCGAATTGGAGGCCCAGAAGGAGAAGCGGAAGAAAGGCTCCAGCGCCGAAGCGCGGTGCTCGACGACCGACCCCCAGGCCCGCAAGATGAAGACCGCCGACGGCGGCTGCCGGCCGTGCTACAACGTGCAGTTCGCCACGGACGGGGCGGCCCGCGTCATCGTGGCGGTGGACGTGACCAACTCCGGCAGCGACCGCGGCCAGATGGCGCCGCTGCACGAGGACGTGGCGGCCCGCTACGGCAAGACGCCGGGGAAGTATCTGGTCGACGGGGGCTTCGCGACGATCGGGGACATCACGGCACTGGAGCAGCGGCAGACGGAAGTCTACGCGCCGATTCACGGCGAGGAGGCGATGCGACAGAAGGGCCGCGACCCCCACGCCCGCCAGCGAGGCGACACCGACGAGTCGTTCCGCTTCCGCGAGCGGATGGCCGGCGAAGAGGCCAAGACGCTCTACAAGCAGCGGCCCTCGATCGCGGAGTTCCCCAACGCCGAATGCCGCAACCGCGGCCTGCAGCAGTTCCGCGTGCGGGGGCTGGCGAAAGCCAAAGCGGTGGCCCTGTGGCACGCGCTGACGTTCAACCTGCTGCGAATGATCCACCTGGGAGCGATCCGTCTGGAAGTGGTGCCGGAAGCCGCGCCGGTGTGATGCCGAACGGCCAAGGCCGAACGGCCAAGGCCGAACGGC
>JAHWKJ010000212.1 GCA_019347905.1 Planctomycetota bacterium | reverse complement strand
AGGACACGACGGTGATCGATGCCCCGTAGCACAAGCAGCCTGCTTGTGCCTGTGAACGAACCGCCTTGCGGACTGCGGACCGACGGACTGAAAGCGATTCGCCGCAACGATCGTGCGGCGTTTGACGCGGAGTAATCCTCGAATGTCACGTACTTTTCAACGGACTGTGGCGACGGTGGCCGCCTCACTGTTCGTCGCCGGCTCGACAGCCGCATTCGCCGCCGGCCCGGCGGACCCCCGCCCGTTGCCAAGAAATCCGTCGGCTGCGGCCCGCCCGCTGCCGAAGGGTGAGAAGCCCGCGGTCATCAAGGCGTCGGCCGATGACGCGCCGCCCGCGCTCGCCATTCCGAACATCGAGTCGGAGGAGCAGACGCCGGTGAAGGCGACGCACGGGAAGGGGTCAGACCCCTTTGCGGATCGGGCGTCTTCCAATCTTGTGAATCGCTCGTCCGCAAAGGGGTCTGACCCCGTAGCCGACGACGAGACGCTCGTGCCGGAGCCGACGGCGGCCGTCTCGCTGCTGCAGGACGGTGTCCCGCCGGCGCCGGGCGGCTCCAACGAATACGACCCCGGCACAACGGAACCCGACGACGTCTTCGCCAGCCCCGAGACCATCGGTTGCATCCCATACTTCCCCCACTTGGGCGGAAACTACGCGGTCTGTCTGCCGCACGCTCAGCCCGTCTTCCACGACGAGTGCATTCCTGAAGAGCACGAGCCGGCCTACTGGCGGATCAAGGAGCACTTTATCGGCTGCCTCGAAAAGCCGCACGAGCCGCTGGTGCACCTCTTCGAATGCATCCTGCATGAAGAGCACGTCGTTACTGCGCTGGACGTGAACCCGTGCCCCATCGGCATTCAGCCGCTGCCCCCGCGGCCGTCGCTGGTGATCGAGTGGAACGAGCGCTTCCTCAGCCCCGGCTGGCTGAAGCAGGGCTGTTGCACGCCGACCGGCGAGGTCGTGCGGCCGGCCTTCTGGGTCTGGGGCGAATACCGCACCCACATCGCTTACCGCGAGAACCGCGTGGGCAATCCCGACCAGTTCACCGAATGGGCCAACCGGCTCGATTTGTTCGGCCAGCTCAACCTCACAGGCACCGAACGCCTGATGATCGGCCTGCGGCCCCTGGACGAGCAGGACGGCGTGTTTCAGCAATGGCGCGAATTCACAACCTACGACTTCAAAGAAAACAAGTGGATCGACGGCTGGAACACTGATGTTCAGACGTTGTTTTTCGAGGGCGACTTCGGCGAAATCTTTCCCTTTATCTCCCCCTACGACTTCGAAGCCACGGACTACGGATTCTCCGTCGGTCGGCAGCCGCTGCTGCTCCAGCAGGGCCTCTTGATCAACGAAGACCGCATGGACATGGTCACGGTCACCCGCAACACGCTTAACGGCGGGGGCAATCTGAATCTGCGGATCACCGGGGCCTGGGCCTTCAACGAAATCAACCGCCACGGCCTCACCGCGCCGGCCGCCTTCAACTTCGAGGAAGAAGACACCCAGTTGTTCGGCCTCTTCACCGAAAGCGACTTCGCCTGGAGCACCGTCAATCTCGATGCGGCCTTCCTCGATTCGAACGAATTCGGCGACGATCTGTTCGCCGTCGGCCTGAGCTTCACACAGCGCATGAAGGGCTACCACAACACGTACAACTCCTTCTTGAGTGCTCTCGCCTCCGTCGCAACCGATGGAGAGACGCCTGCGGCTGGCGACGGGCAGCTCCTGTTCGGACAGCTCGCCTGGACGCCGCACCACACCGAAGACGTCATCTACGTCAACGGCTTCTGGGCAAACGACCAATTCACGTCTCCGGCCCGCGGACCGCTGATGGGCGGCCCCATGGGGCAGGTCGGCCTTCTGTTTGCCCACGTCGAGCTCGGCCGCTACGGACCGGTTCTCAACAACCAGACCAACGAAGCGGCCGGTGCCAGCCTCGGCTATCAAATGTTCTTCGACCACACGCGCCAGAACGTGACGGTCGAAATTGGCGGCCGCAGTGGAACGCCGCGACGGACTGGCAACAACGGCATGATCGGCCTGGTCACGAACTACCAGCGGGCCATGGGACAGCACTGGATCTGGGTGCTGGAAGGCTTCGTCGGCAAGACGGAAGAGATCGACATGACCTCCGGCGTGCGGACGGAGATCCTGTACCGCTTCTGAAAGAGGCATAGCCGCAGGTCAGGCAGCCGCCCGCTTGGCCGTTGACAAGGTGAGGGGGTGACAAGGTGACAAGGTGACCGCTGGCGCTCACCCCGTCACACCGTCACACCGTCACCCCGTCACCCCGTCACCTTGTCACCTTCGATTGGATGCCGCAGCCAGGTTCGGATAGGATCTGGCTGGTGGCCTGGCCCGCTTCCGACGCGTCGCGGCCTGAATAGAAGCTGGACATGACGAGAAACGCACTGCGGCGCGACGGCCGATTCGGAGTCGGCCGGCTGATCGGCCTCGCGTTCCTGCTCGGCCCGCTGCTCGCCGCACGTGACGTACATGCCCGCGAGCCGCCGTTCGTCGCGGCGTTCGATCGCTTCGGCCGGCACGCGGAGCTTGAACCCGCCCTCGCCGGCCGGCTGTTGCTGACGGAACTCAATTGCACGGCCTGCCACGCCACACAGAATGAACGCCTGCAGCCGCGCGGCGGGCCGCGGCTCGACGGCGTGGGCGTGCGGCTGGGCCGCGACTGGCTGCGGCAATTCCTAGCATCGCCCCACGCCGTGAAGCCTGGAACGACGATGCCGGAGGTCATCGGCGGACTTCCACCCGCAAAGCGCGATCGCGCCGTTGCGGCACTCGTCGCATTCCTCTCGACGCGGCGGGAGCCGTTCCGCGAGTTCGAGGCCAGTGGAGCGAACCCGCTGCCTCACGAGTTCTGGCGGAAGGGAAACGTCGATCGAGGAAGGCGACTGTATCATCGCGTCGGCTGCGTCGCCTGCCACGAGCCGGACGATGCAGCCGACGGACTCGCGCGTCCCTCGGCTCTCGACAACCTGCTCGCGCAACTCGATCCCGAGGACATCGAGGAGCTGGGACTGACTGCGGCCGCGCGGGCGGTGCGTTCGGTCCCGCACGCGAACCTGGCGGCCAAATACACGCGGCAGTCGCTGACGTCGTTTCTGGTCGACCCGGCGTCGATACGTCCAAGCGCCCGTATGCCGGACTTGAAGCTATCGCCGATCGAGGCCGCCGAAATCGCCGCCTATCTGCTCGCGGGCGCCGCGGACGATCCTGCGACTCCGGAGGCAGCCGTCGAGCGAGAACTGATCGCCGAGGGCCGCCGGCTGTTCACCGATCTGCGGTGTGCGAACTGCCACGCGCTGGACGCGATTCTTCCGCTTCCCGCGCGGCCGCTGGCCGACCTCAATCCGGCGGCGGAGACGAACTGCCTCGACGCCCCGGCGGCGGCAATTCCCGTCTACGGACTCGACGCAGCCCAGCAGCGTGCCATTCGCGCGGCTCTCGACGAGTGCAAACGGCCGGACAGCCCGGCACTGGCCGCCGCCGAGCTCGTCAAGTTCCGCATGCTGCAGGCCAACTGTTTCGCCTGCCACGAGCGGGGCCGGCTGGGCGGCGTCGGTCGCAAGCGGCAGGCGTATTTCGAGGCCGCCGGTCACGTCGATCTGGGCGACGAGGGAAGGCTGCCGCCGCCGCTCGAAGGTGTCGGAGCCAGACTACGTGCCAACTGGCTGGCAAAGGTGCTCGCCGGCGAGGGCGACGTGCGGCCGCACATGCTCGCGCGCATGCCGCGATACACCGGGGACGTCACTGCAGCGCTGCCGGCTGCGTTCGCCGAGGCCGACGCCCGGACTCCCGCGGATGCGAGCGACGCGCCGGCAGATCCAAACCAGCTCGTGGATGCCGGCCGCATGCTGCTCGACACCGGGTGCGTGCAATGCCATCCCGTCCGCGGCGAGAGTCTGCCGGGCGTCGTGGGGATCGACCTGGCCGGCGTGCCGGGGCGAGTCCACGAAGCGTGGTTTCGCGGTTTTCTCCTCGATCCCGGGGCGCTCAAGCCGCGAACGCGGATGCCCACGTTCTTCCCGAAAGGGCGGAGCGCCAACCCCGACGTGCTGGACGGCAACGTCGACCTGCAGATCGCGGCGGTCTGGGCCTATCTCAAAGAGGTCGATCGCCAGCCGTTGCCGGAAAAAATCGCCCAAGCCCGTTCTCAGGCCTTCGAGCTGGTGCCCGGCGAGCGGCCCATTGTGCTGCGAACGTTTATGAAAGAGGCGGGAACGCACGCCATCGCTGCCGGCTTCCCGCAAAAGGTGCACTTCGCCTTCGATGCGAACAGCATGCGTCTCGCGCAGGCGTGGCGCGGCAGGTTCCTTGATGCGTACGGCACGTGGTTCGTCCGCTTCGCCCCACCCGCCGATCCACTCGGCGACGATATCGTGTCACTGCCGGAAGGCGTTCCGCTGGCGAAGCTCGCCAGCGAACGCGATCCGTGGCCGGCCCCTGCACTGGACGCAGCCGGCTATCGCTTTCGCGGTTACCGCCTCGACCGCGAAGGCGTGCCGACGTTTCTGTACGCCTTCGACGGATTCGACGTCGAGGACCGAATCGAGCCCTACGGCAAGAACGGGCTGAAGCGCCGCATCCTCATCCGCTCCCAAAGCGCGAAGGGTGGCGGGGTGAGCAGCAAAGCGAATGGCCCCGCGATCTGGTTCCGTGCGCACCTCGGCAAATCGTTGCGTCAAGCTCGTGAAGTCTGCACCGACGATCGCGGCGTGAAAGTCGCCGTCCCCCAGGTCGTCGGTCGCCGCTCGCTGCTGCGCGAGTCCGATGGCCGTCAGGAGTGGCTGCTGCCGGTCGTCGTGGGACAACCGCTCGAACTGGAGTACCGATGGTGAGGACCGGCAACTCATCAAGAATCGCGATAAGCGGCGGGATGCGCTCCGGTTCGACGGTTCCCGCCCCAATGGGGCCAAACTCGACAGCCCAGGGCAACGCCCTGGGATCTGCGAAGGAATCAATGACCTCAGCCCTGAAAGGGCGAAACCCCCGGACTTGTTCCGCCATCACGCGTGCCGTTACCCTTACATTCCTCTGCTGCATCTGCGTCGCCCCGTGCGCCGCTCGCGCGGGCGACAAGGCCAATTACTATCGCCTCGTCCCCATCAACGTCTCCGAGGCGCAGGCCGGCTCGCGCTCGCCGCACTGGAAGCCGGCACCCGAAGATCTCGCGCTGGAGGTCAGCGGCATCGCCGTACTCGACGACGAGCGGGTCGCCGTCGCGATCCGCAAGGGCGAGATCTGGATTCTCGACGGCGTCTACGGCGACCCGCCGAACGACGTCGGCTACCGGCGGTTTGCGAGTGGCCTGCACGAGCCGCTCGGCCTGTTGTGGCACGACGGCGCTTTCTACACCGCGCAGCGCACGGAACTGACGCGAATTCGCGATACCGACGAAGACGGCCTCGCCGACGAGTATCTCACCGTCGCGTCCGGCTGGGGCCTGACCGGACACTATCACGAATACGCCTACGGCCCGAAACGCGATCCGCAGGGAAACCTGTGGCTGACGCTCAACGTGGGTCTCGGCCTCAAAGACGAACACCTGGCGCGTACGATCCGCGAGCCGACGCTCGGCGTCTCGCAGGGCCGCTGGCGGGGCTGGGGCATGAAGGTCACGACGGACGGGAAACTCGTCCCCGTGTGCGCCGGCATGCGCTCGCCGTGCGGCATCGGCATCAACCGCGCCGGCGACGCGTTCTACACCGACCAGCAGGGCAACTGGGTCGGCACGAACGCCCTGCACCACATGCGCTCCGGCGCCTTCTTCCACCACCCCGAAGCCCTGGCGTCGATGAACGAGTCGGGTTCGCCGATCGCCGGCATCGAAAGCATCCCCACCGGCCTGCCGTACCCGCAGGCCGTCGAGCGGCTCCCGGCGATGAAGTCGCCGGCCGTGTGGTTCCCCTACAAGAAGGCCGGCCAGTCGGCGACGGACATCGTGCTCGACGACAGCCGCGGCCGCTTCGGCCCCTTCGACGGTCAGCTTTTCGTCGGCGAGTTCACGCTGGCCTCCGTGCACCGCGTGTTTCTCGAACGCGTCGGCGGCGAGTACCAGGGCGCCTGCTTCCCCTTCCGCAGCGGCTTCGCCTCCGCCGTCCTGCGGTTCGCTCAGGGCACAGACGGCAGCCTCTTCGCCGGCCTGACCAACCGCGGCTGGAGCAGCCTCGGCACCGCCTCCCACGGCCTGGAGCGCCTCGTCTGGACCGGCAAAACCCCCTTCGAGATCCGCGAGATGCGAGCACAGCCCGACGGCTTCGCATTGACCTTCACCCAACCCGTCGACCCACACACCGGCGGCGACGTCGCCTCATACACGATGTCGAGCTACACCTACACGTACCATGCCACCTACGGCAGCGACGAAATCCTGAAGCGGGATCTGAAGATCGAATCCGCCACCGTGTCGGCCGACGGCCTGAGGGTCCGGCTACGAATCGCCGGCCTCCGCGAACTGTTCGTTCATGAAGTTTCGGCCGCCGGCGTCCGCAATCGCGAAAACCAACCACTCCTGCACTCCGACGCGTGGTACACGCTCAACCGCATCCCGCCTGCGGAGCAGCGGCCCCCCCTGTCATCTCGACGCTGATCCGAGTCAAGTTGTGTGCCGAGGGTGGCACCTTTGAGTTCTTGGAATTGGAGGGTTACGAGTGACGCAAGCCCTGCTACCCAGAATCAAGGAAGCAGCAAAAGCAAACGAACAGTCGTGTCTCTGCCCACCAACATCGGGCCAACTCATCGAGAGTCTAGAAGACGCTCTCGGATTCTCATTACCCCCGCTCTTGCGCGCGTGCTTCCTCGAGATAGGGAACGGGGGATTCGGGCCAGGGTATGGGGTTATCGGCCTGCCCGGTGGCCACAAGTCCGATTACGGTGATCTCGTGGGTACTTACAAACAACTCCGCGGTGATCAGGAATCGGCTGGTTACGAATGGCCAAATGCCGTTCTCCCGTTCTGTGAGTGGGGATGCAATATCTTTTCGTGCGTCGACGGCGATACTTTGCGAGTGTACACATTCGAAGACTTCAGCCTGTGGCCCCAGGAATACGATCTTGATGGATTCTTTGAGTTGTGGCTTGATGGCATAGATATCTTGGCCTGCGATACGATCGACCTTGAACGCCTCCACATCCGGAATCCATTCACGGGTAGGATGACTTCTGTCAATAGGCGCAAACGGGATTGATCGGCTTCCCAAAACAATTGGGGGCGCCTGCGCGACGTTACTGCAGGACGAACAATCCGTTATCCATTACACATTCCGCTTTCAACAAGAAGCTCTGACGACCGCTCAGCTCGGTGGCCAGGGCCGAAACCGCTATGAAGCAGGAAAGAGATGCAATTCGAGGCAATTTCGCTCGCGCGGCGAGCGCGGAATTGGCCTTCCTCACCGATCGCTTTGAGTTCTCGGGTCCCACTTGCTCACACCCGCCTCTGTCGGAGGGCGGGATCGATCACATCACGTTTGGCAGTGCGGCCAGGCGTCTTGTCGTCGATCTATTCATCGACTTCGAGACGTACTACGTCGATCTAGCGATCGCTGAATCGCCAGACGGATGCCTGCATAGTTACTCTGTATGGGGACAGAAGCAGTTGGCGCAGGCGATGCTGCTGACTGCTCTCATCCAGCACTTGACTGGTGAGGTGAAACTTCCGCTTCCGCCTGATCTGCCCACTCTCGCGACGGCTGAACGCACTCGCCGATTGTTGCAGCGGCGTGAAATGATCAACAACAGGTCGGGTGATGTCGTCCGAATGTACGCGAAGCTGTTGGATGATTTTAGCGAGCCAGCGATTACCCAGCCGTTCACGCTAATGAGCGACGTGCAGCAGTGGTATCGCAGAGCGATGTGTGCTTCTCTGAGCAGTGATGGAAGGCGCGTGATCCTTGGGTTCGAGTGATGGATGAGTTCTGGTTCCGGTTCTGCTCTGATTGCATCGCCATTCCTTTGCGGCGCGGTAGTCTCACGCCTTTCACTCAAACCTCCACTGCCGTCCGCTGTAGGTGTAGGCTTGCGAAATGCCGCTTTCGCGGCCGCGGAGGCGGCCGTTGCCGGTTTGGGCGCCGGTTTCGAAGGTGAACCAGGTCTTGAGCGTGCCGCCGGACTGGGCGGGTTCGGTCACGAGCACTTCAAACGTGCCGTCGGCGGCGACTTTGCCCACGTAGGTCTTGGTCCAGTACTCGCCGGGGCGGGCGTCGGATTCGTCGGCAACCAGCGCGTACACGGCGCGCTGTGGTGAGCGGAGGCGGCCGGTGACGGCGATGGTGCCGTTACGCGGGTTGGGTGTGTACTGCAGGTTGCTGACTTCGACGCTCGGCAGGCGGCCGCGGTCATCGGGAGCGCCGCGGAAGGCGGGATGCACGGAGAGCATCGCGGCCTCGGCCTCGCTGAGGTACACGTCGTCGATCTCCTGGCGGGCCACCCGCCGGAAGTTGAAGTGCGTGGGGCCCATCAGTGTGTTGCCGGCGCGGTCCCGCAATAGCGGGCCGACGTGCGGAAGTTGAAAGCCGTGGCCCAGCTCGTGCAGTATGCCCTTGAGAGTGAGCTTCTCCAGAAAGGCTGAGCCGAGCGGCGCTTTGGGATCGATTCGGCCCGGCGTCGTGTCGAAATTGCACACGGCCCAGCCGCCGATCTCGGGGCCGAAGCCGCCCAGATAGCCCGCAAACTTCGCCGGCGGCTCGCCCGCGTAGACCATCATCCACCACACCTGCCGGCCGCCGTCCATTTTCTTCTCCCGCCGCAGGGCGTCCATGACTTCGGCGCGCAAGGTGACAGGCTTGTACTCTGCGGTCGGTTCCTTCCCTCGGAACATCCGGACCTCGACGTGACCGTCCGGGGTCCGGCGAAAGGGCATGACGATTTTCTCATGGCCCCAGCGGCGGAACTCGCGCTCGAAGAACGCTTCGGCGTAGGCGACGATCTCGTCGATGCGTTCCTGGTAAGCCGTGGGCGGCGCGACATCCGCCGGCACAAACAGGATCACGTGTACCTGGCACGGGGCGTCGGCAGCGGTCAGCGAGCGGGCAGGTGCGGCGAGGAGCAGCCCATAAACCATCAGCACTGCGGCTCTCATACTGAAGGTCCTCGAAAGCGACGGTTTATGCGGTAACGGGAGAAACCGGGGCTTGCGCGAAGCCTCCAGCCCCGGCCACCCCTTGAATCAGTCTCAATCGCGTGGGGGCGCTTCGCTCTTGAGGTACTTGACCAGATCGCGAAGCTCCTGGAGCGAGAGTTTCTCGACAATGCCCTCCGGCATCATGGAGACATTCTGCTGCCGGCGGTCTTCAATGGCATCTTTGGGAACGACGACCGTCTCATTCTGCGTGTGGATCGTTAGCGAGCGCTCGGTCTCTTCGGCGATGATGCCGCTGATCGTGCGGCCGGCGTCGGTGATGACGGTCGTCACCTGGTAATCGCGACCGATGGCGGCGTTGGGGTCGAGCACGTTTTCCAGAATGTAATCCACGTTCCGCCGCTGCGAGCCGGTTAATTCCGGACCCACCTTGCGGCCCTCGTCGAACAAGCGGTGGCACGCGGCGCACGTGCGGCCGAAGATTTGCCGTCCGCGGGCGGCGTCGGCGGCTTCGACAACTTCCGGTGCGAGCTGCGCGCGATAGCGCTCCACGAGCAGATCGGAAGAGC
>JAHWKJ010000211.1 GCA_019347905.1 Planctomycetota bacterium | reverse complement strand
CGCTCCATTCGTACGTCCAGTAATCGACGAACTCCGGCCGGTTGAGCAGGCTCTCGACAAGCCGCTCGCGCTTGCCGGGCGAATCGTCGGCCAGGAACAGCCGCGATTCTTCCACGGTGGGCAACACGCCGATCGTGTCGAGGTGCGCCCGGCGGAGGAACTCGGCATCGGAGGCCGGCGGCGAGGGCGGCAGCTTCAGGTCGCGCAGCTTCTCCAGCACCAGGTCGTCGATGAAGTTTGCCCGCGTCGCGGAGGCGTAGAAGTCGGCGGCCACGTCGCGGTTGAAGGGCACAGTCACCTGCGCCACGACGTTGTTGCTGAGATACCACGCGACGACAGTCCCTTCGCCGTGACCCGTCACCGTCAGCCGTCCGTCGGAATCGATCTTCGCCACCGACTGGTTGTTCGACGTGAACTTGACCCATCGCGTAGCGTCTTCGGCCCGGCCGTCGGTGAAATGCGCCCGGACGACGATCTGCTGCGTCGCTCCGGGATCGAGCACGACGTGTGCGGGCAGGATCTCCAGCCGCTCCAGCCGCGGATCGTCCTCCGCCGGACCCGGATTCCCAGCGGCGATCCATTCGGACAGCACACGGTATTCAGGCGAGCCGGTCTTGAAGCGCACGCCCCCCTTGTGCGGCACGGCCCCCGACGGCTTGGTGAGGATCAGGCTGCGGCCGGGATCGTCCGGCACGATGCGGCGCCCGCCGGACTGCCGCGTGATGCTGAAGAAATCGAAACCGGGATCGTAGCCTCGCAGCGACAGGCGGAAGCCGTTTTTCCCCGCGGCGGCCCCGTGGCAGGCCCCGGAGTTACAGCCCATCTTTGAGAGCACCGACTGCACGTGATTGCGGAACGACCGCGCGGGCGGGCGATCGTAGTCTGCGACGGTGACTTCGCAGATCGCCATCGCCCCATCCGCTCGCGCCGTTAGTGTGGCGGTGCCATTTCCGGCGGCAACGGCCCGGCCGTCCTCAATGCGCACGATGTTCGGATCGCTGCTCGTCAGTTTGACGGCGGATGCGGGACCGCGCAGCGTGCCGTTCTCGAACCGCTGCAGGAGCAATGTCTGCGCGGCGTCCGGCCCCGAGAGGGTAAACCGCTGCGGGAGCAGAACGAGCGAATCAGCGGCAACGGCTTCCATCGCCACGCCGGCAACGACGAGTGCGAGAGCAAACCTGCGAACGGACAGCATGAGCATTGGTGGCCGCGAGGCTGGTGGGGTGATGGCTGGAGGGCTGACGTCGAGTATATCACGGGGCGCTGCAAGCTGTCTTGCGTTTAGCCGATAGACGGCGTCGAGTCGCGGCTAAACGAATGCCGGGGTATAATCGCGGCCGTCGCCCGTCCGAAATGAGCCACCGCACGCACCGCACCATGATCACACCACTGCGAATCCTGCACTGCGCGGTTCTGTTGGTCCTCGTCTCGCGCCCGGCCGCGGCGCAGCCTTATGGCGAGGCCGATCGCGGCGAGACGGGCGATGGCATGATCCAGGCCTGGCTCGCCCAGCGGGCGGCGGAACTGCACGATGGGTTCGCGGAAGACGTCGCCTCGCTCGACGATTGGCAGGAGCGCCGCCAGCGCTACCGACAGGAATACTTCCACATGCTGGGCCTCGATCCGCTGCCGGAGAAGACGCCGCTCCAGGTCACCGTCACTGGCACCTACGAGGGCGACGGCTTTGTCGTCGAAAAGCTGCACTACCAGAGCCGGCCGCGGCTGTATGTGACGGCCAACCTCTACCGTCCGCCGCAGATCGAGCCGGGCGACAAGCTGCCCGCCGTGCTGTACGTCTGCGGGCACGCCGGCCGTGGCCGCAACGGCAACAAGACCGCCTACCAGTCGCACGGCATCTGGTTCGCCCGCCACGGTTACCTGTGCCTGATGGTCGACACGCTGCAACTGGGCGAGATCGCGGCCATTCACCACGGCACGTACCGCGAAAGCCGCTGGTGGTGGCATTCGCGCGGCTACACGCCGGCGGGCGTCGAGTGCTGGAACGGCATCCGCGGCATCGACTACCTCATCAGCCGCCCCGAAGTCGATCCCGAGCGGATCGCCGTCACCGGCATCAGCGGCGGCGGCGCGGCGACGTTCTGGGTCGCGGCGGCCGACGAACGCGTGAAAGTCGCCGTCCCCGTGAGCGGCATGGCCGACCTGCCGTCGTACGTGTCGAACCGAGTGATCAACGGCCACTGCGACTGCATGTTCCTGTACAACACGTTCCAGTGGCCGTGGGTGCGGATCGCGGCGCTGATCGCGCCGCGGCCGATGCTGTTCACCAACAGCGACAACGACCGCATCTTTCCCATGGACGCCAACGAGCGTCTCGCGGCGCGGCTGGAGCGCGTCTACAGCCTCTATGGCCGCAGCCACGACGTGGACGCCATGGTGAGCATCGGCGGCCACGCCTACAGAGAAGACATCCGCCGGGCCGCGTTCCGCTTCATCAACACGCACCTCAAGCACGATCCCCGGCCGATTACCGACAGCGAAGTCGATCTCGTGACGGGCGACGGCAACGACCGCGAACATCCGATCCCGCCGGAAGAACTGCGTGCCTTCCCCAATGACGACGATCTGCCGAAGGACGAGCTCAATACGTCGATCGACGAGCACTTTGTCCCCATCGCGGAGCCGACATTGCCTTCGGAAGGCGATTTCGAGGCCTGGAAAGAGCGGCTGACGGGTGAGCTGCGGCGGATTTCGTTCCGCGCCTTTCCGGAGCGCATTCCGGCGGCGGCTGCGAAGAGCAACGGCCCGGACGAGCGCATCGCCATGATCGAAACGGAGCCGGGGATTCGCGTGCCGCTCGTGCATGTTCCATTGGCTCGCAGGGACACTGGCGGACGCTCCGAGCAGCGCATCGTGTTGCTGGTGCGGATGGCGGAGGTGTTGAAGCTGCCGGAATGGCTCGACGCCCACATGGCCCCCGCTGACGAGTTGTACGTCGTCGAGCCGCGCGGCGGCGAGCACACCCGCTGGACGACGAAGGACCCGCCGAACTACGTCGAGCGTTCGCACGTCCTGCTCGGCCGCACGGTGGACACCGGCCGCGTGTGGGACGTGATCGCCGCGGCCCGGCATCTGCGCGAAACGACCGGCCACCCCGTGCACGTGGCCGGCGAAGGCGCTGAAGCGGTGCTCGCCGCGTATGCGGCGTTGTGGGAGCCGGAGATCGCGGGCGTCGTCGCACACGAGCCGTCGCCCGGCCACATGACCCCGCAGTCACCGCAGTTCCTGAACGTGCTGCGGGTGTGCGATGTGCCCGACGTGCTGGGCATGCTGGCCCCGCGCCCGCTGGTGTTGTCCTGGCGAACGGGAGAGGAAGCCGCGCGAGTGCGTGCGATCTATGCCGCGGCCGGCGCGGCCGATCGACTCACGGTTCCGGGGTCGACGGCAGAGAAAGCGGAGTGAGCGTAGGCCGATTGGTGTGGCTGGGGCAGGGAAAGCCAGAACCAGGTTCCAAGCGCAGAAGGAGCTTGCGCAATGTAACGAGTGTTGACCGGAGAGGGCATAATGCCCCAGTCGATACGCGAGTTAACAGTTGCAGAAGCTGGGGCATTGCGGGAGACGAATTGATAGTGCAGATGGCCTGCAAATCGCTGCCGCCAATGACGACCCATCCGGCTTTCCCTGCCCCAGCCACGCCACTTTTCGTTTTAAGGGTTTCGCGCACCATGGATCCGCCGCTGGGAATTCGCAACATCCGGGAACGCAGCGCCTTGGAGGTCGAGTGGACCGACGGGGCGGCGTTTCACATTCCGTATCACATCCTGCGCGCCGAGTGCGGCTGCCTGATGTGTGAGACCAGCCGCACGCGCTCCACGACCATCGCCGTCGAGACGCTCTCGGAGACGCTGGAGCCGGGCCGCATCGGCTTCGCAGGCACGAAGGCGCTCAGGATCGAATGGAGCGACGGCCACCTCTCCAGCTACGAGTGGGAACCCTTGCGCACCATCTGTGAAGAACCGCTGTCCATCCGGCTGCGCTAAAGCGGAGGATCTGCCAATGTGTCGAGCTGCCGTCGCGGCCGCGATTGCGGCGACCATTGTGAGTGCCGCCGCTGCGGGCGAACTGCCGGCGTTTCGCGTTCACACGCTGAACGCCGATTCCACCTACAGCGCCTGTGCCGCGTTCGATGTGAACCGGGATGGTCGCATCGACGTTGTTTCCGGCGGCTTCTGGTATGAGGCGCCGACGTTCGAGCGGCGGTTCCTGCGCAACGTGCAGGAGATCCGCGGCCGCTACGACGACTACTCGAACCTGCCGCTCGACGTGAACGGCGACGGCTGGACCGATCTCGTCAGCGCCAACTACCGCAGCCAGTCGCTGTACTGGGTCGAGCATCCGGGCGAGCGGCTCGTCGCCGCCGCGAAGAGCAACTCGTTCCCCGAATGGCCGGTGCACAAAATCGCCGAGCCTGGTCCCATGGAGACCGGCCGCCTCGTCGACGTCGATGGCGACGGCATGCTCGACATTCTGCCCAACGGCACGAACTTCGCCGCCTGGTGGGAGCTCGTCCGGGGCGCGGCGGCGGGCGACGGCAACGCGTCAAAGTTTGAATGGAAGCGGCACGAACTGCCGCAGGAACTCGCCGGTCACGGCATCGGCTTCGGCGACATCGACGGCGACGGCCGCGGAGATGCGGTCGGCCCGTCCGGCTGGGCGCAGGCGCCCGCCGATCCGCGGCGGGAGCGCTGGCTGTTTCATCCGGAGTTCCGGCTGCACCGCGACGCCGGTATTCCGATCCTGGTGGTCGATGTGGACCGCGACGGCGATAACGACATCATCTGGGCGCGAGGGCATCACGTCGGCCTCTACTGGCTGGAACAGCGAAAGAAACTGGATGCTGCCGACAGCAGACTTGCGCCCCGCGAATGGACGTTCCACGCGATCGATACCTCGTGGTCGCAGGCGCATTCACTGTTGTGGGAGGATCTCGGCAAGGACGGACGGCCGGAGCTTATCGCCGGCAAACGCTGGCTCGGTCACGACGGCAAAGACATCGGCGAATACGACCCGATGATCGTCTGCCAGTACCATTTCGACCCGCTGCTGCGCACGTGGGGTCGCCGCGTGCTGGCACACGGGAATCGCGTGGGGTTCGGACTCGATCCCAAGGCGGCCGATCTCGACGGCGACGGCGATCTCGACCTGATCTGTCCGGGACGCAGCGGCCTGTACTGGCTCGAGAATCTGTTTGGAAGCGGGTTTCTCCCGGAGGGGCCTGGCCTGGGGCTGGCTCGTGCCGAGGCACCACCGTCGCCGCCAGGACTTCGGCCCGTCACCTATGACGACCATCAACGTCTAATGGTCGTGAAGGAGGATGGGAAGACGCGTCCAGTGGCTTCTCCGTCCGACTGGTCTCTCCGGCGTGCCCACGTGCTCGCGGCCATGCAGGAGGTGATGGGTCACCTGCCCGGACCATTAGACCGCGCGCCGCTGAATGTGGAGATCGTCTCGCGCGAAGAGACGCCGCAGTACATTCGGTACGAACTGACGTACTCGGCCGAGCAGCGCGACCGCGTCGCGGCGTGGCTGCTGGTCCCGCTGAAGCTCACGCGGCCCGCGCCCGCCATGCTCTGCCTGCATCAGACGACGCCGCTGGGAAAGGACGAACCCGCAGGTTTCGGCGGCGCGGCGGATCTGCACTACGCGCACGAACTGGCAGTTCGCGGCTACGTCTGCCTCGCACCCGATTATCCCGGCTTCGGCGACTCCCGCTGGGCACTCAGCGACCATCGTGGGAGGTACGGCGACGGCTACGCCAGCGGCACGATGAAGGCCATCTGGAATAACATCCGCGCGCTCGACCTGCTGGAATCGCTGCCGGAAGTCGATCGCGACCGCATCGGCGTCGTCGGCCATTCGCTCGGCGGCCACAACGCGATCTTCACGGCTGCCTTCGACCGCCGCATCGCGGCCGTCGTGTGCAGTTCGGGCTTCACGGCGTTCTCCCGCGACGACATCGCGAGCTGGACCGGCCCGCGGTACATGCCGCGGATCCGCGAACGCTACGGTAGCGATGCGAAGAAGATCCCGTTCGATTTCCACGAGGTGCTTGCGGCCCTGGCGCCGGTGCCCGTGTTCGTGAGCGCACCGGAGGGCGACGCCGACTTCGACGTGGAGGGCGTGCGGGAGGTCGTGAAAGCCGCGCGCGAAGTGTACGGGCTGTGGAAGGCCGACGACGCACTCGTCGCGACGTATCCGAACGGTCCGCACGGGTTCCCACACGCGGCGCGCACGCAGGCGTGGGATTGGCTGGACGGTCGGCTGCGGCGCTGAGGGGTGTGGCGATGAAGAGGCCGCGGTTAATGGCCAGCAGGTGCCGTTGGACTTCAAAGACAGGAAGATTGAGGACAGGAAAATCAGAAACCGGTTTATTTTCCTGTCCTCAATCTTCCTGTCCCATCGCCCCCGATGAGGTTTGTATGTCTTGGGCAAGCGCCCGTCTCGTTGGCGGATACCGGCGTCTCGGAATGGAACTCGCCTTCAAGGGCCTACTCATTGCGTCCAGCGGGGTTGGCAATTTGAAGGGCGCTCGCCAAGATGGCGGCACGCTTTCCCTAGACGGCCGGCCCGCATGAAAGTCCAGCAGTTCCTCGCCCATCACGGCGTCGCCGAAAACCCCTTCGGGCAGGAAGACGCCACGTCCGATCACGTCTTCCGCGAACACCTGCTGACGGGCACCCGCCATCCCGCCTGGGACAAGATCTACGGCAGCCCCTCCAGCCCGTCCACGGCCGTCGTCTTCGGCGAGAAGGGCAGCGGCAAGACGGCCATGCGGCTGCAGATCGCCTCCGAACTGGAGCGGCACAACCGGCAGCACCCCGGCGAGCGGGCCTTCGTCATCGAGTACGACGACTTCAACCCGCTGCTCGACAGCTTCCGCGACCGCCTGCACGGACGCAACAAGCGTCCCGACCGGGCGCTGGCCCGCTGGCGGCTGTGGGACCACATGGACGCGCTGTTGATGCTGGGGACGACGCGGCTGGTCGATTACATCCTCGACGCTCCGCCGGTCCACCGCGACGAGCACGCCCCTCTCACCCGCGAGAAGCTCCGAGAGCTCAATCCGCAGCAGAAGCGCGACATCCTGCTTCTGGCCGCGGTCTATGACCACAGCTACAACCAGTCGCCCTGGCAGCGCTGGCGCTCGCTGAACAAGCGGCTCAAGCGGCCCTTCTGGAAGAGCCTGTGGGGGGCGTGGTGGGACGTGATGCTGGGGGGGTTCGTCACCATTCTCACTGTCGTGCTGGTGTGGGCCACCCAAGGCTTCTCGTTTCTGTTTCAGTGGTGGGTCGCGCTGGTGATTCTCGCCGGGTGGGCGCCGTGGCTGTGGCGGCAGGGGCGGCTGACGTGGAAGGCCTGGCACGTCCACAGGCAGATCCGCGTGTTCGACCGGCTGGTGAACCAACTGAGGCGGATCCTCTCGCGCTTCGAACGCAACGAGCTTGCCGGCCAGCCCCTGCCGGACAAAGACCGCAGCGACGATCGCTACGAATTGTTCATGAAGCTGCAGTCGGTGCTCTCCACGCTGGGCTACACAAGCATCGTCGTGCTCATCGACCGCGTCGACGAACCGCACCTGGTCAACGGCTCGCCCGAACGCATGCGCGATCTCTTGTGGCCCATGTTCGATAACAAGTTTTTGAAGCAGCCGGGCGTGGGCTTCAAGCTGCTGTTGCCGGTGGAAGTCGTCTACTACGTCGACCGCGAGCAGAAGGAGTTTTACGAGCGTTCGCGGCTCGACAAGCAGAACCTGATCCGCTCGCTGGAATGGACGGGCCAGTCGCTGTACGACGTCGCGAGCGACCGCCTGCGGGCCTGCACGGCCGAAGGTTCGCAGCCGCCCTCGCTGCACGACCTGTTTGAAGACTCGATCACGCAGAACGAGCTGATCGCCATCTTCGCCCGCTTCCGCGTGCCGCGGCACCTGTTCAAGTTCCTGTACCGCCTGCTCGTGGACCACTCGAACCGCTACACCGACGAAGCCCCAAGCTGGAAGATCAGCCGCGAAACGCTGCAGGCCACGCTGGCGCTCTACCTGCGCGACCTCGACGCCTTCGACCGCGGCATGGGCGTGGCGTAAAAACCCGCTGTCGTCACCCCGTCACCCCGTCACCCCGTCACCCAAACGCTGGCGTCCAAGACCGGCAACTCACTCATCGCCCTCGCCCGCCAGCGACCGCTCCAGCGCCGCCCGCAACTCGCGGAGCCGCGCAAGGTCCGCTCCCTCCGGCTTCTCCCGGAGAAACCAGTCGACCTCGTCGATTGCCTCCGCATAACGGCGGGTCCGCATCAACAGGTCGGCCCGATAGGCGCGGAGCTCCGCCGCCGCCGGCTCCAGCGCTACGAGCAGATCGACGTACCGCAATTGCCCGCGCTCGTCCTGCTCGCGGCGGGCGACAGAAAGCAGGTTCTGCAGCACGCGCAATACCATCTCCCGCTTCGACTGGGGCCGCAGATGCTCTTCCTCGAGCTTCGCCCCCGTGTTCTGCGCGACGAGCGCGGCGGCGTCTTCACGGCTGAGCCGCGCCCCCCGGTCGAACGGATCGATGAGCTGCGATTCGCCCTCCGCCGGTTCGAAGCGGACGATGAAGTGCCCCGGCAGCCCCACGCCCACCACGTTCAGGTCCAGCCGGCGCGCCAGCTCCATGTACAGGATCGACAACATGATCGGCAGGCCCTCGCGGTCGTCGATCACCTCGTTCAGATAGCTGTTCGAGCGGTCGTAGTAGTTCGTGCGGCTGCCGTGATAGCCGAACTGCTCAAACAGGTGCGCATCCAGTGCGGCGAGGGTGGTGGCGGCGTCGGCATCCGGCGGCAGCGTCTCGCGGATGGCGGCGGCCATGCGATCCGCAGTTTGCAGATAGGCGTCCACGTCGAGTTCCTCGTTGTCGAGCGCAGCCACGAGCAGCGCCGCCCGCACGAGATCGATCGTCTCGTCGCCGCCCTTGAGCGCCTTTTGCAATTCGCCGTGGATCCGCCGCGTGTGAATGTCCGCCGCCAGCTCCCGCAGCCGCTCCGCGCGCTGTTCCAGTTCCCGCGCCTGCTCCCGCAGCACGTTGCCGGACACGTCGCCGTGCGGCAGAAGTTTCTCGACCAGTTCGCCGCTCGCGGCGGCATCGAGCGACAACTCCGCCGCCAGCTCGCGGATGCGTTTCACGGTCTCCGCCGGCGGCCGCGAGGGCGGCAGATTCTCTGCGATGCGGAAATTACGGAACTCCGCTTCGGTATGGCGGAACTTCGCGAGGCCGACTTTGCCGCTTGTATAGCGGGTGTCCGTCGATTCGATCGCGAGCTCGTCATTCACGAAGCAGCGGATGCGGTCCTTCTCGACGCGAACCTTGATCGCATTCCATTCGCCCGGGCGGTAATGCTCGCTCGTCACTTGCTCCAGCACGTTCCAACTGAAGACATCGGGCCCGTCGAAGCGGCTCAGCCGCAGGTTGCCGCTCGATGGATAAAAGCCGTAGTGCCTGTCGCCGCCGTCGGAATGAAATACCAGGCCCGCCGCGCCGTCTTCCTGGGCGAGCCGCACCTGAACACCGAACTCGAAGGGCGGCTCGGGCGGATCCGCGGTCCACAACACCAGCGAGCGGCCACCGAAGAGGCATACCACGGCCGCATTGCTGAGGACGGCGCCGAGGCGCGGCCGCTTTATG
>JAHWKJ010000739.1 GCA_019347905.1 Planctomycetota bacterium | reverse complement strand
TACCGGCTGGTCCGCGACAAGGGCGTGCGGCGATTCGGCCTGCACACGATGATCGTCTCGAACGAACTCAACGCCGAGTCATTCGTCGAAACGGCCCGCATGCTGTTCGAGCTGACGATCGAGCTGGCCGAGACGCTCGACGTGCGGCTGGAACTGGTGAACCTCGGCGGCGGCATCGGCATCCCCTACCGTCCCGAGCAGCAGCCGGTGGATCTGGAGCGCGTGGGAGAGTCGGTGCGGGCGCTCTACGACGAACTGATCCGCCCCGCCGGGCTGCATCCGCTGAAGATCTGCATGGAGAACGGCCGCGTAGTGACGGGGCCGTACGGTTTCCTCATCACACGGGCGATCCACGAGAAGCACATTTACAAGGATTACGTCGGCGTCGACGCCTGCATGGCGAACCTGATGCGGCCCGGCATGTACGGCGCCTACCACCACATCACGGTGCTGGGCAAGGAGCACGAGCCGCCCGCGCGACCGATCGACGTGGTGGGGTCGCTGTGCGAGAACAACGACAAGTTCGCCATCGACCGCCCGCTGCCGAAGATCGATCCCGGCGACCTCCTGGTGATCCACGACGCCGGGGCCCACGGCCACGCGATGGGCTTCCAGTACAACGGCAAGCTGCGCTCGGCCGAAGTGCTCTTGCGTGAAGACGGCAGCGTCAAGCTCATCCGCCGCGCCGAAACGCTGGACGACTACTTCGCGACGCTGGATTTTTCCGCCGTCGGCCAGGGATGAGGTGACGTCGCCAGTCGAGTATCGCCTGCGGGGAATTCAATCAGCCATCCCTGCCTTAGTAAACTTGATCGTGCGTCCCCAGGGCGAGCAAGAGGATGGCTTCCGCCCCTTCGTGCTCGACGTACTCAAAGACCACTCGCAAGTCGTATCCGGCGCTGCACGCCCATAGGCCTGTCAATGGCCCACGCAACTTATGCGTTCGCAGCGACGGATGTGATATATCGTCTGACAACTGTTCGAGCGTGCTCTCGATCGACGCCGCCGAATCAGGATGCGACTTCAGCCACTTCCGCAGATCGCGTCCGAACGCCGGCGAGCGTAACAGAGTCCGAGTCATTCGTCCGCTTCCTGTGCCTCGCGCACGATTTCTCCGGCGGTCATCGGTTGGCACTGTCCGGTGGCGAACTCGCGGCGGGCCTCTTCCACCACAACTGCCACACGCTCGCGCCCCCGCTCAGCCAGGCGGCGGCTCAACACCGCCAGCAGCTCGGCTTGCGCATCGGGATCGAGTTGCTCTGCAGCATCGAGCACTTCAGAAAAAGCAGCGGGCGAATTCATGGCAACCTCCCCTCGATCAATTGCGTTTAGCGTAATGCACAAGCTGTAGGGCTGACTACAGCGGGTTACACAGATCGGGTCGGTCATCAGTCGTTCCCGCCATCGGATCGCAGCGCGGCGAGTTCGCTGCGCAGGCGGGCGATTTCGCGGTCGGCTGCCTCCAGGCGGCTGCGGTACTCGGCGAGTTGCCGCTGTAACTCGTCCGTGTGGTCCAGGGCGGCGTCGGCCGCACGTTCAATCTCCGTGGGTTCCAAAATTGCCGGCTGGGTCGATAGCTCCAATTCGGCCGAATGGGGCCAGCCGGCGATCGACCACACGAACCGCCAGTGCAGACCCAAGGCCACCAGCACCAGCACGTGGTAGACCTCGTGGGGACCGATGATGCCGGGGATGAGCGTCGGCTGCCGGGCGACGTTCATGATCGCGCCCACGCTGTAGGCGATGCCTCCCCAGATAATGAGCCGCACGAAGGAGTAGCCGTACCGGCGGTACAGTGCGACCGTCGAGATCGCGCCGATCCAGCCCAGCATCAGGTACAGCATCAGCCAGAACGAGCGGGCGTGTTCCGAGAAGTAGATCGTCTTGAGCGTGATCGAGGCGGCGGCGATCGTCCACACCAGCCCGATCATGCCCCACCGCCACACGCCCGCAAACACCGCACCGTGGATGGCGGTGAACGTGCCGGCGATCAGGGCATAGATCGCCGCAAAATCGAGTCGCAACAGCACCGCTTTGCCGCCCGTGCCGCGGGGCAGGAGGTGGTACGTGCCGCTCATCGACAACAGGAACACCGCCGTCAGCACGAAGACGCCGAGATAGATCCGCCGCCCCGGCACGTGCCGCCCGCGACGCAACAACCCCGGCGCCAGCGCCGCAAAGACGACAGCCCCCACCAGGTGCGACCAGCAACTGAAGGGCTCACTGAAGCCCGGCAACGAATAAATGTCGTACATCGATACTTCTCGTTTAGCCGCGGCCCATCGGGCCGCGCGTCACCCCGTCACCCCGTCACCCCGTCACCCCGTCACCCCGTCACCCCGTCACC
>JAHWKJ010000738.1 GCA_019347905.1 Planctomycetota bacterium | reverse complement strand
GTCAGTGTATGGCAGCCCGGGCCGCCACTCGTGCCGGTACGGCTCCGGTCGCGTGGAGAGCGCCTGCGGCATGAACCCGAGCTGCACGAGCGGGCGCACGCCGCGCTCGAGGTACGTGTCGAAGATGCGATCGACGATCGTCCAGTCGTACACCGGATTGCCGTGCTCGTCCTCACTGTAAATGTTCGTGCTGCCCCACTTCAGGGCCGGCGTGCCGTCGCCGCTGGTGAGAAGGTTGTGCGCGCGGAAGTAGACCTCGCGAGGTCGCAGCTCCCCGAGGCGCGCGAGCAGCCGACGGCCGTCCTTCATGTACGCGTAATTCGGTTCATCGGCGCCGAAGAAGCGCCAGATCGGTTTGAGCTCGCCGAGCGAGTCGGAAGCGTTGACACGAACGGTGACGGGAAAAGTCGACGTCTCACCCGCCGTTACCGTCGACGCCGCCAAGGCGATGGTCAGCGTGCAAACGGAGATCAAGACCATTGCATGTTGCATGTGCTCATCGGCTCGAGAGCGTGCGGTCACACGATCGCTATTCTGAGCTTTTCCACGTTTCACGCCAGCGGATCGTCATGCGGTTCTTCGAGAAGCCGCTGCGGCATCGCGATCTTGGGCGCCGGACTGATGGTGGAGCCTCGGCTCTTGAGAGGACGCCGCCGTCGTTGCCCCGAAAATCTACTGCAGATCTGGCCACGCTCCTATTGCATTCCACATGTTTTCCGGCACGTTTCCGCACCAGATTTGCAGCGGCGTGCAATCCCGCTACCTTGAGCGGCGTTCGAACCCAGTGCTGCACGTCGATGGAAAGCAAGACACTGGGGCGGCGCAGCGGCCCTTGTGATTATGTCCCACCCTCGGCACACCCCCACGATCTTCGCGCATGATGCCAACAACTTCCTCCTGAACGGCCAGCCGTTTCAGGTGTTTTCCGGCGAGATTCATTACTTCCGCATCCCGCGGCCGAATTGGCGCGATCGGCTGCTTCAGGCCAAGGCGCTCGGCCTTAACACCGTTTGCACCTACATGCCTTGGAACCTGCACGAACCGCAGCCTGGCAACTTCGACTTCGAGGGCGACGGCGGCATGCTCGACGCGCCGGCATTCGTGAGACTTGCGCACGAGCTCGGCCTGTGGGTCATCCTGCGGCCCGGGCCTTACATCTGCGCGGAGTGGGATTTCGGAGGGCTGCCGGCATGGCTGCTGGCGGACGGGGACTGCCGCATCCGCTGCGCCGATTCAAACTACCTCAGCGCGGTGCAGCGGTACATCACCAGCGTCGGGCAGCAACTCGCGCCGCTGAGTTGCACGCGCGGCGGGCCGATCGTGATGGTGCAGGTCGAAAACGAGTACGGCAGCTACTCCAACGATAAAACCTACCTTCGCGCGCTGCGGCAGATGATCTGCGACGCAGGATTCGACCACGGCGTGCTGCTGTTCACCAGCGACGGGCCGCAGTCGGACATGCTCGCGGCAGGCACGCTCCCAGACTGCCTCGCGGTCGCCAATTTCGGCTCGAAACCTGCGGAAAACCTGGAAAAGCTACGCGCTTTCCGGCCGGACCAACCGGTCATGTGCGGCGAGTACTGGTGCGGCTGGTTTGACCAGTGGGGCAAGCGACGCAAAGGCACGGCGGATCCGACCAACGTCGCGGCGGACGTGCGGTGGATGGCGGAGAACAACGCGTCGTTCAACATCTACATGTTCCACGGCGGAACGAGCTTCGGTTTCACCGCTGGCGCGAATCATTCGACGGAGTACGAGCCGACGGTGACCGGCTATGACTACTTTGCGCTGCTTGACGAAGCGGGTCGACCGACGGCGAAATACCACGCGGTGCGCGAAGTGCTGAGCAGCCGCCGATCTGCCGCCGCGCCTCCGCCGCCTCCGCCGCCGCATGTGTCAGCGCTGTCGCCGGAGTGTCGCCCAATCGTCGCCGAACGAATTCGTCTTCGGGAGTCTGCGCCGCTGATGGCGAACCTGCCGAAACCGATCCGCGACGCGTCCATCCATTCAATGGAACACTACGGCCAGTACGGCGGCGGCGGCATCCTGTACCGCACGCGCGTCGGCGGACTCGGCGGCGGCACGCTGAAGATCGTCGAGCCGCACGACTACGCGCTGGTCTTCCTCGACGGGCGCAAGATCGCGACGATGGACCGGCGGAAGCACGAGAACCATGTTGAGCTCCCCGAGTTGCCCGCCTCCGGCGCTGCGGGAGTGCTCGACATTCTCGTGTGGGCACTGGGACGCGTGAATTACGGGCCGATGATGCTCGACAGAAAGGGGATCACGCAGCGCGTCGAGCTGAAGCACCTCACGCTGAGCGAGTGGGAGATCTTCCCGCTGCCCAT
>JAHWKJ010000210.1 GCA_019347905.1 Planctomycetota bacterium | reverse complement strand
GAGGGTTGAGGGTTGAGGGTTGAGGGTTGAGGGTTGAGGGTTGAGGGTTGAGGGTGGAGGGTTGAGGGTTGAGGGTTGAGGGTTGAGGGCGAGCCGAACGGCGTAAGCCGTCGGGTTGAGCTGTGAGGGCGTGGCCGGAGCTGGACCGCAGGGAAGCCCCGGCGTGCCGTGTACCATGATGACTCGAAAGATCGACGGAGACGCACGATGACTGCGACCGAGATGCTGGCGCCGATCCGCGTCGGACCGGACGATAACGGCATGCCGATGACGCCGGAGGAATTCGACGCAATCGAAGACTGGGACGAGAACTACCGGTACGAACTCGTGCGGGGAGTGCTGATCGTGTCACCACCGGCTGGCATTGGAGAGCGTGAACCCAACGATGAGCTCGGTCAGTTGCTCAGGAACTACCGCGACACTCACCCCACTGGTTCCGTGGTCAACGGTACCGCCTTTGAGCAGACGGTGTATACGAAGACTGGCCGCCGGCGTGCCGACCGCGTCATCTGGACCGGCCTCGGACGCGCGCCGAACCCGAGACAGGATTCGCCGACGATCGCCATCGAATTCGTCTCGCGACGGAGCCGCGACTGGAAGAGGGACCATCTCGAGAAGCGTGACGAATACGCCGAAGTGAACATCCAGGAATACTGGGTCATTGACCGTTTTCGCCGGATCATGACCGTCTACCGCGGGCGCGATGAGCACGCGGTCATCGCAGAGGGCGAATCGTACACGACCGACCTGCTGCCCGGCTTCGCGCTGCCCCTGCGGCGGTTGCTGTCGGCGGCCGATCTCTATGCCGACGCCGACGAATAGCGGCCCGTCGCTGTCACGGGCGGCCGGCCGCTTGTCGGCGGCGCGGGCAGTCGCGATAGTGAAGCCGTGCGGGTCGCCGCATTCGCCCCCTTGCAGGAACTTTTGCATGCGCTCTCTCCTCAACCTCGCCGTCGCCCTCGGGATGCTCATCGGCTGCGGCGATGCGTCGGCCGGCATCGTCAAGGGCACGATCAAGAGTGCTTCGGCCCGCGAGATCGAAATCACCGTCAGCGACGAAGCGGGCAAGGGACAAACCCAACGTTTTGGGGTCGGCAGCGCCGCCCGCGTCACGCTCGACGGCCGCCGCACCCGGCTGCAGGAACTGCGGCCCGGCCTGCCGGTGACGGTCTTCACCGTCGACGACGACCGCGTGCTGCGTGTTGCGGCGGAAACGAAGACGCCGGAACCTGTGGCCGCGAAACCTTCGCCGGCGGCCACAGAAACTCGCTCGTCGGCCAGATCCTCCACGGAACCCCGCACCGCGAGCCGTTCTGGAGCGAGTCGTGCGGCCGCGGGAATCGTCAACTCGTCGTGGTCGCAGTTCCGCGGTCCGAACCGCGAGAACCTCTCGCCCGAAACAGGGCTGCTCGACACGTGGCCCTCCGAAGGTCCGCCGCTGGCCTGGATCGCGCGCGGCATGGGAGAAGGTTACGCGACCGTCGCGATCGATCGCGGGCTGGTGATCAGCATGGGGAACGTGGGGGCTGATGAATCCGTTGTCGCGGTGCGGCTCGAAGACGGCCGGCCCGCCTGGACCACCCGCATCGCGGGCGCCTCGCGGCTGAGCGCCGGCAACGGCCCGCGCTGCACGCCCACCATCGATGGCGAGAGGCTCTACGCGCTCGGCGGCAACGGCGACCTCGCCTGCCTCGAAACGGCCACCGGCCGGATGGTGTGGCAGAAGAACATTCTGCAGAAATTCGGCGGGCGGAACATCAGTTGGGGCATCTGCGAATCGCCGCTCATCGACGGCGAGAAGCTGATCTGCACGCCGGGCGGCAGCCGCGGAACCGTCGTGGCCCTGGACAAGAGCGACGGCCGCACCATCTGGACCTGCCAGCTTCCCGGCAACCCCGCCGCCTCGTACGCCTCGCCCATCATTGCCGCGCCCGGCGGCGTGCGGCAGTATGTCCTGTTCACGAGCAAGGTGGTCGCGGGCGTGCGGGCTGAAGATGGGCACGGCATGTGGATGGACGACGCCTCGGCCAACGGCACCGCCAACTGTTCCACGCCCTTGTTCTACCGCGATCACGTCTTCAGCGCCTCGGGCTACGGCACCGGCGGCGCGCTCGTCAAGCTGACCTCCAGCCGCGGCAACACGACGGCGGCCCGCGTCTATGCCACCAAAGAAATGAAGAATCACCACGGCGGCATGGTGATTATCGACGGATTCCTTTATGGCTCCAACGATCCCGGCGTGCTGACGTGCATCGAGCTGCTCTCCGGCGACGTGAAGTGGCGGGACCGCTCCGTGGGCAAGGGGTCGGTGACGTTTGCGGACGGCGACATTTACCTCCGCAGCGAAAGCGGCCCGGTCGCCCTGGTGGAAGCCTCGCCGCGCGGCTACCGCGAGAAGGGCCGCTTCAACCAGCCGCAGCGCAGCGGCGCCAACGCCTGGCCGCACCCGGTGGTGGCCGAAGGCCGGCTGTTCCTCCGCGACCAGGACGTGCTGTTGTGCTACGACGTGAAGGCGAACAGCGAGTGAGTGTGCGGCCGGCTGCGTCACTTTGGCTTCTTGATCGGTTGCACTCCCGGCTTCTCGCCATCCTTCAAGGATTCCATCCGAATCGTCAACACGTATTTGAACTCGTAAGGTTCTTCGTATCCGCGAGGCAGGGGCCTTCCGTGTGCGGTGTACTCCCATATCTCATACTCGCGGCCGGGAGCAAGGGAGTTGGCGCTGCTGTATGTTTCTCCGTTGCCCTGATCACCGGTGTAACCGGACGGATCAAATGGAGACACATATCGGAACGTGTTACCAACACCGGTTCCACTGGACCTGAACAGACCCTTTCGTTCGTTTCGTGCACTGAGGCTCAGGATCCAACTCGCCGCCTCCGGAAGTTTCGTCTCGAACCTGGGGTGGTAAAAGCCGATATCCATTGCCCCGTCTGTCGATTCCGAGGGCCATTTGGGTACGACATGATAGGTCCTTGACATATCCACTACTGGCTCTCCGTTGAACTCAGCCCGAAAGGTGGCGAAGAGCGTGTGCTGCGGGGGCAGACGAAACTCGAACTTCCACCGCTGGATCCCCAGCACCGAGTCGATATCTGCGAGCCGCTCCTTCATGATTGCTGCATCAGCATCCGCTTGGCCGAAGAAGCTGTGACGCCTCGGCCAGATGGAGTTTGATACAGCCACTGCGATTGCCGCGGCGACCAACACGAACAGCACGATGTTCACTCGGCGGCGGTTCATTCGTACGCTCCCAAAGTGACCAGCATGGAGATTCCGCTCCGCTGCGACTCCGCGTCAAAAGAACAAAAGCAAATCGGTACTAACGGCGGAACTTCGCCAGCAGCGGTTCGATGACGGCCTCGGGGACGAAGCCCCGCAGTTGGGCGGCGCTGTCGCCCTTGCCGAGGGCGGCGACCTGCTTGATGAGCGTGCTCGAAATGTGCGTGAACTGCTCGCTCGACATCAGGAACACGGTCTCGATGTCGGGCGCCAGCACGTGATTGGCCAGCGACATGGTGAACTCGGCGTCGATGTCGGTCAGCGTCCGCACCCCGCGAAGCATCACGCCCGCCCCGCACTGCCGCACGAAGCTCACCGCGAGGCCCTCGAACGTGCACACCTCGACGTTGGCCAGCGGCTGAAGCACGCGGCGGGTCACGTCCAGCCGCTCGTCGGGCGCGAACAAGGGCGTCTTGTCGGGATTGACGCCGATGCCCACCGTCAGCTTCCCGAAGATCGCCGCCCCGCGCGCAATGATATCGACGTGCCCCAGCGTCAGCGGGTCGAAGCTGCCGACGTAGACGGCGTGTTGCGGATCGAGGGGCATCGCGGGTTGAGGGTTGAGGGTTGAGGGTTGAGGGTTGAGGGTTGGCGACAGGCATTGCGGGTTGATGGTGCACGGGGTCAGACCCCTTTGCGGCTCACCCGTCTTCCATCATCAACATCGCCCGTCCGCAAAGGGGTCTGACCCCTTCCGTTCAATACCCGAACGCCACTTCGTCTCGCACTTCCACGCCGGCCATCCAGTAGACGGCGTTCCGCAACACGCGGTTGAATTCCGGCTGCTCGAAGTCCTGCGGGTGGCCCAGCGAGGTGTAGAATGTGCGGGCGCGGTGGCCCTCGTCGGAGCGGTCGCGGACGTTGATCCAGGCGATCGGTTCCGCGGGCTTCTCGGGAATCGAACCGATGAGGAGCGGCCGGGCCGAGTCGGCCAGTGGACTGACCTTGTACAGCGAGCCGTGGCCGGTGAGCTTCGTCACGTCGACGCCGCGCAGCACCGGGTGATCTTCGGCGCCCTCGGCGATGCGGACTTCTGTCTTCGGACCGTTGCCGTGGTGGCCGGTGTAGTGGCCGCCGATGACCTCGGCGTCGAATTCCTCCCACGTGTAGGTGCCCTCGGGAGGTTTGGCGCCGCGGAGCGAGAACGCGTGATTGGCCGTGCGGATGCCGAGCACCGGCTTGCCCGCAGCGACGAACTTTCTGAGGGCCTGTATCTGGTCCGGCCGCAGCGGGAGGCGGCGCACGCTCACCAGCAGCGCATCGGCTTCGGAGAGGGCCTCGGCGTGTCCCGGAAGACCGTCCGTCTCGCCTTCGCCGCCGTAAACCAGCGTCACCTGGAAGTGCTTGCCCAGATGCTCGCGGGCGAAGACTGGCAGCGTTTCGTCGGTCTTGTACTCGTCCTCGGCGATAGCGATCACCAGCCGCGGACGCGTGTCGTTCTTAAAGCGGAAGGCCGCGCCGACTCTGATTCCTGAAGTAGATTGCCCGCACAGCACCTGCTCGCTGCTGACCGTGGGACAGACGTACTTCTCGATGTGCTCGACGATCAGGTCGGTGCCGGTGAAGTGGCTGACGAACGGCGCCTTCAGCGGATTGTACATGGTGTCGGTCATGTCGCGCATCAGCACGACGTTTTTGCCGTTTTTGGCCATCTGCCGCAGGCCGAACGGCCGGCCGAGCACGCACATATTGGTATGCACGCCCACCAGGATGACGTTTTCGATGCCGCGCTTTTCGAGAATGCTCCAGATCTCTTCGCCGCTGTCGCTGATGAAGTCCTGGTCGGCGATCGTCAGCAGATCCGTCTGCTTCTTCCAGGGGGCGCGGGGGTTGCGGCCCATGTCTTCGAGCTTCTTCGCCCAGGCGGCGTGCTCGGCGGGATCGTCGTCTTCGCCGCCGTCTTTCTGATCGATGGGGTATTCGCCGGCCTCTTCCGCAGGGATCTTGTAGCACCACTTGCCGATGTCGGCAGGCAGGTTCTCGGAACGCGGGACCGCCTGCGCGCGTCGGCGGGCGGGGTGGTCGGCATAGGCTTCCGTGCAACCCGAGGGTGCGTGGATGACGCTGACGCCTTGCGAGCGCAGGGTCTCGAGCAGTGCGTTCATCCGCGGTGCGAGTTCGGCCCCGCGGCGGGTGGCGTTCAGGCCATGGTGCAGATCCCACATGTCGCAGACGATGACCGCGGTCTCGCGCGGCTTCCAGCGCTGCCGTTCGTAGACGGTGCGAAAGCGGCCGCCCGGCGAGGTCTGTTTGCGGCTGCGCAGACGCAGTTCGAGCGGGGGTTCCGTTTTTTCGACGTCGCCGCCGACAGCCGCCTGCGGAAAGTCGGCGAGAACGAGAACTAGTGACAGCCCCCAGAGAACCGCAGCAGTGAGACGCTTCACAACACATGCTCCCTCGGCAGGACAGCGGGACCGATGCCGCCCTTGGGGTTGGGCGGCGCTGGCCCGATTGTCGCGCGCCGCCGGCGCGATTGCCAGCGCATGGCAGAGTAGCCGTTCCTGGCGTCGGCTTTCACAGCGGACGGGGATCCGGCTACCATACGGTCCTAACACGGGATGTATTTGTGGTCGCGCACTTCCGCCGGCGGGGGTGTCGGCCATTTCTGTTTTCAACGCCGCCAGAGCGGTGCACGCGGCCTGGCGCGCAGCAGCCTTTACGGGAGGTCGTGATGGAACGCCAGCCCATTTCGCGCGAAGGTTACGAAAAGCTCAGGGAGGAGATTCGTCATCTGGAAGAGGTCGAGATGCCCAGCGTGGCGGCCCAGATCGCGACCGCGCGGAAAGAGGGCGACCTCAGCGAGAACGCCGAATACCACGGTCAGCGCGAGGCCCAGGGCATGCTGCAGGCGAAGATCAACCAGCTCAAGTCGAAGCTCGCCGGCTGCCAGATCGTCGACAAGGCCGATATGCCCAAGGGCGTCGTCGGCTTCGGCTCCGTGGTCACGGTCAAAGACCTCTCGGACGGCAGCGAGGAGCGCTATGAGCTGGTCGGCCCCGGCGAAGAGGACTACACCGCCGATCCCATGAAGATCCTCACCAGCAGTCCGATTGCACAGGGGCTGGTGGGGAAGAAGGTTGGCGACGAGTCGGAGGTGCAGATTCCCCGCGGGATGCTGCGGATGGAAATCGTGGCGATTGACTAGCGCGACCTGCGTCGCCAATGACGAATGACGAAGCCCGAATGACGAAAGAAATCCGAATGACGAATGACGAAGCCGGAAGAGTCGAGGGTCGAGAGTCGAGGGTCGAGAGCCAGAAGGGGGCGAGATGCGTCGTTTCCTGCCGGCTCTCGCCTCTCGATCCGCAGCTCTCGCCTCTGTCCAGACTTCGCCGCACCTTCGTCCTTCGAATTCTGTCAGTCGTCATTCTCGCGTCGTTAGCGTCGCCTCTGGCGGCGGAGAACTGGCCCCAGTTTCGCGGTCCGACGGGGCAGGGGCATTCGCAGGCGAAAAACCTGCCCACGCGCTGGAGCGATACTGAGAACGTCCGCTGGAAAGCCGACGTGCCGGGCGGCGGCTGGTCGTCGCCGATCGTCTGGGAGCGTCAGATCGTGCTGACGACGGCCATTCCGCGCGGCACCGGCGATGATCGGGACGCCACGCTGGCGACACTGTGCCTCGACGCCGCGACGGGGAAGACGCTCTGGCAGACGAAGGTCTTCGAGCAATCGGCCGCCGATACGCTGCCCATCCACGCCAAGAACAGCCACGCCAGCCCCACGCCGATCACCGATGGAAAGCACGTCTGGGTGCACTTTGGCACCGAGGGCACGGCGTGCCTCACGCTCGATGGGGAAGTCGTCTGGCGGACGCGCGAGCTCGAGTACGATCCAAGGCACGGCAGCGGCGGCTCGCCTGTGCTGGTGGGGGACCTCCTCGTCGTCAGTTGCGACGGGCACGACGTGCAGTTCGTCGCGGCCCTCGACCGCAAGACAGGCGAAATCCGCTGGAAGCGGGACCGCCCGCCGCTCGATCGCGTGCAGAAGTTCTCGTTCAGCACGCCGCTGGTGATCGAAGTCGGCGGACAGCAGCAGCTCGTCAGCCCCGGCACGAACCGCGTTGTGGCTTACGAGCCGGCGAGCGGCCGGGAACTGTGGCAGGTCGACTACGACGGCTACTCGGTGATCCCGCGGCCCGTATACGCGCACGGTCTGGTGTACGTCAGCACGAGCTACAACGACGCCTCGCTGCTGGCGATCCGCCCGGAGGGCGGCAGGAATCGAGATGCCGGGATCGCCTGGCAGACGCCGCGCTACGCCCCGCATACGCCCAGCGTGCTGGCGGTGGGCGACGAATTGTACTTCGTCAGCGACCGCGGCATCGCTTCCTGCGTCGACGCCCGCACCGGCGAGGTGCACTGGCAGGAGCGGCTGGGCGGCAACTATTCGGCCTCTCCCATCTACGGCGACGGCAAAGTCTACTTTCAGAGCGAGCAGGGCGTCGGCACCGTGATCCGCGCCGGCAAGCGCTACGAGAAGCTGGCCGAGAACGACATCGCCGCCCGCACCCTGGCGTCATACGCAGTCGTCGATTCGGACCTGTTGATCCGCACGGAAACGGCCCTGTACCGCATCCACGCGGACTGAAGACGGGTCGAAGGTCAGTCGACTTCAACCTCGTTCTGCAACTGCGCCCCTGGCTCGGCGGAGAGAATCGCCTGCGTGACGAGTTGCTTCAAGTAATAGGTCGGACAGCGGCCCGTCACGACCACCCGGCGGCCCCGGCAGTCGACGTCGAGATCCCGCACCTGCCAGTGCGTCTGCGACTCGACGGCCCGCACGAGGGCGTCGACGTCGAACAACGAATCCGTGGGGGCGGCCGGGGCGGAAGCGTAAGCGGGCATGCCTGTCGTTCTCCTGCGGACAAGTGCGATTGTGACTTCCGGGAGAGGATGGGTCTGGTCGACGGCGGCCGGGTGCAAACGGCGCGCCGGCGACGCGACTGCGTGTTTGCAGGCGTTGGCGCGGATCTCGCCATCGCGTCGTTGCATGAAACTTCAGCGAAGCTGAATGCTTCGCAGGCGAAGGACCGCGCCGATTCACGCGTTGTTAGCCGCGACTTGCGCGACGTTTAGCCGCGGCCCAACGGGCCGCGCGGCCCGCTGGGCCACGGCTAAACGGGCTAAACGGGCGGGGCGCCAGGGAATCACATATTGGTTTTTGTGTCGCCCACCGCGCCCAGCACGGAGTTTAGCGCCGCGTTCAACAGCGCATCGTGCCGGTGGTCTTTCGCGTAGACGCGGAAGATCGAGAAGCTCACCGGCAGCGACTGGAACAGATCGTCGTCGTTGAGCTCCTGCGGTTCGTCGGCCGCGGGGTCTAAGACGAAGTTCTGACCGCCCGCCGGCAGTCGGCCGCTGGGCCGGTGGTAGTGCCGCGCGACGTCGATCGCCAGCGGAATCTCCCGCACGCCCGGCGGCAGCCGCTCGCGCAGGCGACGCTCGACCAGTTCCGGCTCGCTGAAGATCGTCGTCTGCTCGCTGCGGGCCGAATGAAAGTTGAGCGTCCGTTCGCAAGACATTTTCCAAGGCACATCGCGGCACAGGAGGGCGTCCCACTGCCGGCCCACGCTCTCGACCGTGGGGTCGCCGCTCGACGACCAGCGGCCGACATCCACCAGGAACGACGACTCCGTAAACCGCCGGTACGCGTCCAGGTATTCCAGCGGGTTCCCCGGAAACAGGTGCTTCATCGTTTCGGCGAAGATCTCTTCCAGCGCGAGGTCCAGCGCCCGCACGGTGCGGTGAAAGTACACCGTGCGGAACAGGTTGGCCCGCGTCTCGATAAAGTTGATCAGCGTGGGCAGGCCGCGGGCGTGGATCGTCAGCCCCGCAGGCGTGAAGAAGCTGTAGTGCATCAGCCGCGAGAGGTCGAACGCCCGCTGGCTGTAACCCGACATGTACGCGTCGCGCAGCACGAAATCCATGTTGTCGATCGTGTAGATGCCGCTGAACAGCGACCGCAGCTTGCGGAGCCATTCGGGATTGCCGGCCTCGTCGGCGGGATTGCGGCCCGGGCGGCGGATAATCCACGCGACCTGCTTCGGCTCGATCTCTTCCAGCGGCCCCAGTTGTCCCGAAGGATTGCGGCGGATGCGACGCAGCAAGTCGCCCAGTTCCTCTTCGATCACCACCGCCCCGATGTCCTCGTGCGTGATGCCGAACTGGGCGAGGTAATGGTCGTCGAAGAAGTGCCCGAAGGGGCCGTGCCCCACGTCGTGCAGGAGGGCGGCCATCCGCATCAGGCTTTCGACGTAGGGCCGCGACGGTACGTCGCCGCACGATTCCACCAGCGAGTCGTACCACGTCTCGACGGCCCGCGACGCCAGGTGCATCACGCCCAGCACGTGCTGGAACCGCATGTGCTCGGCCGTCGGGAACACCCACCACGCCGTCTGCAACTGGTGGATCTGCCGCAGCCGCTGCACCC
>JAHWKJ010000737.1 GCA_019347905.1 Planctomycetota bacterium | reverse complement strand
ACGCGCACGGCCGCAAAACAAATCATCGCCACCACGCCCAGGCCCGGCACGAGCACGCCGTCGGGCGACGCCCACCCGGCGCGCTGCCAGCCGACGAAGAACTGCAGCACCTCGACGACGATGAGGGCCTGCCCCACGGCCAGTGCAAGCTGCGTGCGGATGAACATCTTCTCCCATGGCAGCTCGTGCGGCGCAATGAGGTACTTCACGATGAATGTCGCGGCCAGCCCGGCCGCCAGGTAAAACGCCTGTCGCGGCGAAAGCAGCACCTGCCGGCCGCGCAGCGCGCCGATCGCCGCCGCGACTGCCGCACAACTCGGGAACACCCAGGTGCCCGTCTGCAGTGCGAGCGCCGCGGCCTGCAGCCAGATCAAGACGAGCGCCAGGAGCCGTCGCGCCTTCATAGCGTCTCGACGCCTCCCGATTGAATCTGCTGCGGCGAAAGATGTACCGGCTCGCCGAACACGGCGGCGTCTACGGGCTCAGTCGTTTCGCCCTCACGCACGACGACGACCTTCAAACTGCAGCCGGCCTCCAGGATCGCCTCCGCCAGCCGCCGCCGTGAGTCGTCCCAGTCGAGCACGAGGCACACGACCGCGGAGATGTTCTCCAGCTCCGGCGCCAGCTCCGGGGCGAGCGACTCAAACGAATCGCTGCGGCACGGCTCCAGACACGCCAGGATCTCCAGCACGTTGTCGAGATGCGCCGTATGCCGGCCGGCCCGAAACACGTACAGCTCCGGCCCGGCGGCGAACAGGTCGATCAGGTGCTCGCCGCGGTCGAGCGCATCGGCCACGGCGGCAGCGAGACTGATGGCGGCCTCGAAGGCATCGTCCGGTGAAGGGGGCAGACCCCTTTTCCGGGCTGCACCTTTCAATTCGGCGGAACCGCTCGCCGGAAAAGGGGTCTGACCCCGTCGCGTGATTGGAAGCCACGTATCGAGCACCAGCGCGATACGGCAGTAGTACTCCTCGTGAAACTCGCGCACGACCGGGCGTCCCAGCCGCGCCCACGAGCGGAAGTCGAGCCGCCGCGCCGGCTCGCCGGGCACGTACTCGCGATTGCCCACGTATTCCGGCGACTCGCCCACGTTCGACGTCAGCGTCACGCCGCCCGGCTGGTAGCGCGGGCTGAAAGGCACGTCGATCGCCGCCAGCGGATGGAAGCTCGGCAGCACCATCAGCGAGCCCGCCGCCGCCCGCGAGCCGCCGATCAGAAACAGATTGAACGGAAAGCTGGTGTAGGCCCTGAGCGCCGGTAGCTCGTAGATGCCGCGCCGCTCCGGCACGAGCGAGAGCGGAACGCTCGCCGTGCCTCGCCGCGGCACAAAGGGCAGCGTCTCGCCCAACGTCGGCTCCGCGATCGACGGCGGCAGGTCGAAGAGGCCGACGACGAGATCGTAGATGGGCCGCCACGAGCGGTTCCGCACACGCACCACTCCCGTGGCTTCCTGTCCGGCCACCGTGCGGTCGGGCAGTTCGGGGTGCATCTCGACCAGCGGCCAGAAGATCGTGCCCACGACGAGCGCGACCAGCATCAGTCCCGCGACGCCGCACAGCACCTGGTAGATCGCGATCTGCACCGTCACCGAACCCAGCGCCGCCAGCAGCACCGCCCCCACGAGCCACTTGCCGGCGGGCGTGATTTCATGCTTCCAGCTTCTCCACAGGGTGCGCAAGGGATTTCGAGCTTCACCTCTCACGTTGGCACCTCCACCTCGTGCAGGATGTCGGCGACGACCTGCCGGCGGGTCGTGTTGCCGTAGCGGGCTTTGGAGGTGAGCACCAGCCGATGCGCCAGCACCGGCACCGCCACGCGCTGCACGTCGTCTGGCAGCACAAAATCGCGTCCACCCACGAAGGCCGCCGACTGCGCCGCCCGAAACAGCATCACCGAGCCGCGCGGACTGACCCCCAGCCGCAGACGCGGATCGTGCCGCGTGCGCTGCACGAGTTCCACCACGTAGCGGGCGACGCTCTCCTCGACGCGGACACAGCGCACCTCGCGCTGGAGTTCGAGCACCTCTTCGCGGGACAGCACCGCTTCGATCGCATCCAGCGGATGCCGTTCGCGCTGCGAATAAAGGATGCCGACCTCGGTCTCGGTATCCGGATAGCCGAGCTCGAGCTGCATCAGGAAGCGGTCGAGCTGCGCTTCGGGCAATGGATAGGTGCCGTGAAACTCGATGGGGTTCTGCGTGGCCAGCACCAGGAACGGTTCGGGCAATTCGTGCCGGCGGCCTTCGATCGTCGCCTGCAGTTCGCTCATCGCTTCCAGCAGGGCGGACTGCGTCCGCGGCGAGGCACGGTTGATCTCATCCGCCAGCAGCACGTTGGCAAACACCGGCCCCGCG
>JAHWKJ010000736.1 GCA_019347905.1 Planctomycetota bacterium | reverse complement strand
CAACGTGCGGGTGAAGGACGACGTGCGGCAGGTCGTGACGTCGGTCGAAGCCGCCGCCGGCCTCGGCGTGCGGGCGTGGGACCGCGGCCGGCTGGCGGTCGACGTGGAGCTGGGTTATGAGATCCAGCACTGGGACAACCTCGCCGACTACATCCGCTTCTCCGACGACGCCCTCGACGGCACCATCGACCGCAGCACGACCTCGCTCGGCCTGGACGGTCTCGTCGGCCGGATTATCGTGACGCGCTGAGCGCCGCACGCTATGCTGGGCGGCATGCAGCACGTTGCCGCGCGGCCGCTGGTCTACGAGTTCAGCCGCCACCTGGAGCCGCGGGCGGTGATCCGTCCGGGCGAGACGATCATCGTCGAAGCGGAAGACGCACTCTCCGGCCAGATCCGTGCGCCCGGCGACCGCCGCGATAAGGCCGCGGTGCCGTACAGCAATCCGGTTGCGGGGCCGATCTTCGTCGAAGGCCCCGAACCGGGCGATGCCTTGTGCGTGCGAATCGACGACATCCGCGCGCGCGACGGCCAGTGTGCCACGTATACCGGGCCGGCGAAGATGCTTTCCGAATGGCTGGGGACCGACGTGCCGCACGGCGCGCACGTCTGCCCGATCCGCGATCGCATGATCCACTGGAGCGAATCGGTGACGATCCCTTTCGCGCCGATGCTGGGCTGCATCGGCACGGCCCCCGACTGGGGCGTGCCCTCGACGATTCCCGCCGGCGCGTGGGGCGGCAACATGGACCTCGTCGAAGTCTGCCCCGGCAGCACGGTTCTCTTGCCGGTGTTTGTCCCCGGCGGCTATCTCTACCTCGGCGACGCGCACGCCGCGATGGGGCACGGCGAACTCTCGGCCACGGGGCTGGAGATGGCCTCTGAATCGACCATCACGGTCGAACTGCGAAAAAACGAGAAACTGCCGGGGCCGCGGATCATCACGCCCGCGGAAATCCTCTGTGTCGCCAGCGGCTGCCCGATGGAGCGTTCCATCGCCGAAGCCTCCGCCCGCCTGCTCCAGTGGCTCGAAGCCGACTACGGCTGGAACCGCTGGCGCGCCTACGACCTGCTAACGCACACCGCCCGCATCTCCATCGGCTACTACGGCATCGGCACAGTCGCCGTCGGGATCGCGCAGCGCTACCTCGATCGCTCGTAACGCCCCCGCCCCCGCTTGCCTCTTCGCGGCGCCAAACCCCTCCCGCCCCCGCTCCGTCGCTTCGAGCAGACCACCTTTCGACCCATCAAGATTGAGAACAGACGCCCTCTACGGCACACTGGAAGGCCACGCTCAGCGCCCGCCCCGTTCAACTGCCCGAGGAGACACCAATGCGTCTGTGTCGCTACGAAGACCAGGGAACGCCGCGAGTCGGCTTCTACACCGAGCACCGCATCATCCCGCTCGCAGTCGCCGCCACCGCGGCCGGCCTCCCCCCCTTACTAAGGGGGGGCCAGGGGGGGTCGGAGGAGACGGATTCGCTCCTCCCGTATCTCCCTGGCGGCAGCGCCCGCAGGCAGATCATCGAGCTTGGGCAACAGATCGAATCGGCTGGCAGCATCGCCGGCAGCATCACGACTTCCGAGGCGCAACTGCTCGTCCCCGTTCCCTCTCCCACGAAGCTGTTCCTCCTGGCGGGCAACTACTCGGCGCATATCGAGGAGGGCGGCGGCCGGGCCGAGGAGCGCGCCCGCACGTTTCCTTACGTCTTCATGAAGCCGCCGCTCACGACGCTCACCCACCCCGGCCGCCCGGTGAAGATCCCCGCCGTCTCGCCCGACCACATCGACTGGGAACTGGAGCTGGGCGTGATCATTGGCCGTCGCTGCCAGGGTGTGAAGGAATCCGATGCGCTCGACTACGTCGCCGGCTACACCGTGGTGAACGACATCTCCGACCGCAAGTTCCGCCCGAACCCGGGCCGCGCCCAGCGGGAGAAGGATTCGTACTTCGACTGGCTGCACGGCAAATGGCACGACACGTTCTGCCCAATGGGGCCCTGCGTGCTCCCCGCCGACGAACTACCCGACCCGCAGACGCTGAAGCTGACGCTAAAGGTTAACGGCCACGTCGAGCAGGACGCCTCGACGGCCGACATGGTCTTCCCCGTGGCGGCGGTGATCGAGTTCATCTCCAGCTTCGTGACGCTCGAGCCGGGCGACATCATCTCCACCGGCACACCCTCGGGCGTGGGCGCCGCGAAAGGCAAGTTCCTGCGGCCGGGCGACCGTCTCGAAGCCGCCATCGAGCGCATCGGCGTGCTCGTCAATCCCGTGGAGTAGCCCGCGCGTCCTCAAGTTTAGCCGCGTCCCAACGGGACGCGCGGCCCCGCGTCCCGCAGGGACGCGGCTA
>JAHWKJ010000735.1 GCA_019347905.1 Planctomycetota bacterium | reverse complement strand
CCGGAATTCTTCGATCAGATGCACGTACTCAACGACGACGGGCGTTACGCGAGCCGCTACTTTCCCGGCACCGGCGCGTGGCTGGCACCGTTCGTCGCCGCCGGGAATCCGTACTGGGGTCACTGGCTGGCCGGCGGGCTGGCGGCGTTCTTTGTGTTCTGGTGCGGCCGGGAGCTGGCCGGGAATGGTGTCGGACTGATCGCCGGGCTGCTGACGGCGGTTGCCCCGGGACTGGCGATCTTCAGCAACCTGCTGCTGGCGCATCATCCGACACTCGTCGGCCTGAGTGTGTTCCTGTATTCATTTCTGCGGATGCTGCGAACGCGCAGCGCGGCCTGCGCGGTCGCCGCCGGCTGGGGTCTCGCGTTCGCCATGCTGTGCCGGCCCATGACGGCGGCCGGGTTCGGATTTCCGTTTGGCGTGGGGTTCATGATCTGGCTGCGGCGGCCGCGCGCTGCAGGGGGCGGCGGCTGGCAGATCCGCCTCCTGGCGGCGCTGACGGTGCCGCTGGTTGCCGGAGTCGTCCTGCTGTTTTTCTACAACCGTTCGATCACCGGCAGCGGCTGGACGACGCCATATGCCGCTTACGAGGCGACCTATACACCGCGGCACGGCTATGGCTTTTCCAACGTGGAGCGCGGCACGCCGCATGTGGGACCGAAAGCCCGGACGGCCTATGACGAATGGGCGGAGAATCTCACGCCGGAGCTCGCCGTCTGCAACGCCGGCCGACGGCTGATCGCGAGCTGGGAGTGGTCACTGGGAATCGTACCGCTGGCGATCACGGCGGCCGCCTTCCCGTTCTTCGCTGCCGCCGCGAACCGTCGCGGGTGGTTTGATGCGCGGTGGTGGCTGGTGCCGGCCGGGATCCTTTCGCTGCACCTGGCGCACGTGCCCTACTGGTTCACGGGCATCCTGCACTGGCACTATGTGTTTGAAACCGCGCCGCTGTGGGCGCTGATGTTCGCTGGTGTCAGCGCCTGTCTGGCTGGTGGCTGGTTGCAGCGCGGCGGCCTCGCCGTGCCGGTGTGGTGGTGCGGTGTCGCCGCACTGGCGATAGCGGCGAACTGGCTGCCGCGCGCGTGGATTGATCCACTCGAGGTACCGCAGGCTGGAGCGGCTTCGCGAGTGCGGGCCGCCGTGGGCGACCTGGCATTCTCGCGGCTGAAGTACGAGCGTTTCCAGCGGGAGATCGATCGGCATCTCGGGCCGGAACCGGCGATCGTCTTCATCGATCCCGCTCTCGAGGACGCACATATCGAATACGTAGTGAACGAGCCCCATCTCTCCTCGCGAGTGCTCCGCGGCCGCCTGCTGCCGGACGCGTTCGAGCGGCGTGACGTGCCGGCCGCCTTTCCGAACCGTTCCCTGTGGTGGATTGTCGCTGACGAAGAGCTGCGCCGGCAGCTCGTGAGCGGCCGCTTCGCGGACTACCGTTTCGAGCTGGTGGCCGACGTGGCTCTGAGCGAGCCTCGGCGCGTGGACCTGTGGCGCGTTCATCCGCGCGGGCCGTCGCCGCGGACGGGTGGGTAAGACTCAGAGCTCGCGAGCCAACCGCTCGGGCCAGTGACCCGGACGCTCGGAGCGTCCGGGTCACTTCACCGCTCGGGCACGCTCGCGGATGGCGCTGTCGAGGGCGTTTCGGGCATGGGTCGCGAGCCAGTCCCCTTTCCTTCACACGCTCTCAGTGCTCGCGAGCCAGCCACTCGTCGCGGCCGCTTCAGCCGGCGAGACTGCCGCGAACTGACGGGTGCGCTGTCGCGTTTCCGTGGCGCGTAATCGGCGGAGCCCTTCCGTAAACCCGGCGAACGCGAGACAAGCGACGTGATCACGGCCGGGTTTCCGTTTGCCGGCTGAAGCCGGCAGACCGCTTTGCGAACTGGCTGAATTCGACTGCGGATCGCCGCACCTCGTTGCCGATTTCAATGTACGTGTTCCTTTCCGGGGGCGATTGAGCGGAAGACCGGGGCCACGTCCGTCGGCGATTGGGGGGTAGATTCCACGCCGACGACGTAGATTGCCCCGGCTGCCACGGTTTTCCGCGGCCGGTCCGGACGCCCGACGCTGTTGCGCATCCGGGTTCTCCACCGACGGTGAAAGGCAGGGCATGCCGCGAATTCGACACCGGCGGTTGATCCCGAGTGCGATCGTCGCGGGTCTGGCGATGTGGCTGGTGCCGGGGGCGCGGTCCGCCGAGCCGATTTCACCGCCGCCGGCTGAATCTGTGACGCTTGCGGCGCACACCACCGCCGGGGACGCGCTGGCCGAGCGGGTGCAGATCGTCGAGCGATCGTCCTCGTCGCGGTCCGCCCGCGAGCGGGCGATCCGCAGCCTGCCCCTGGACAAGCTCGCGGCC
>JAHWKJ010000209.1 GCA_019347905.1 Planctomycetota bacterium | reverse complement strand
ACCGTCGACACCCCGCCTCCGCGGCGGGCGGCGGCCGGGGCGGACGTGGAGGGCGTGGCCGGGCTCGAATATCGAGACTTCGAGTTGCTGCCGCACGATTCAATGCGGCTGTTCTCGCTGGCGGGCGACGTCGACCGCCTGCACGAAACTTTGCGGCGCTGGACCGACTGCCGGCTGATCGTCGTCGACCCGTTGAGCGCGTTTCTCGACGGCATCGACGCGAACAACAACATGGACGTGCGGCGGCTTTTGCTCCGGCTGTCGACGATCGCCGAACGCTACGACGCGGCAGTGCTTTTGGTCTCGCATTTCCGCAAGGCGTCGGCCCCGAGCGCACTCTACCGGGCGCTCGGTTCGCTGGCGTTCACGGCCGCCGCACGCGTGGTGCTGACGCTGGTGAAGGATCCGGCGGTCGCGAACCGGCGGCTGCTGTTGCCGGCGAAGATGAACCTGCTTCCGGAGGCGCACGGCCGCGCCTTCCGCATGCACCCCGGCCGGCTCCAGTGGGATCCAGACCTGCTGTACCTGAGCGGCGATGAACTGCACGAGCTGACCGTCCGCGGCCTGGCCACCAGCGACCGGCTCTCGCAGGTCGCCGAGTGGCTGAAGGAACTGCTGGCCGACGGTCGCCGCCCGTCCACGGAGATCACGGATCTCGCGCGTCTGCAGCAGGTTCCCGTGAAGCTGTTGTACGCAGCGAAGAAGCCGGCCGGCATCCGGGCCGTGCATGACGGCCGCACCGGCCGCTGGTTCTGGGAGCTGACGCCCGAGAAGAAGCCCTGGTACGAAAGCCTGATCGTGCCGGACGACTGGAGCACGATTCCGGTGAAGAAGGTTGAGGGTTGAGGGTTGAGACTTGAGGGCTTTCAGGGGCTCAGGCCCGCGAAGGGGTTCACGACGGTCACCCCGTCGTAAACCTGACCGGCGTTCAAATCTTCGCTATACAGCGTCTCGGGAGACAGGCCACACAGGAAACGCCGCCAGCGATTGCAGCACAGCGACAGCCTCATCGTGCGTTATCTGCAAACGCTGTTTGGCGACAGCGACAGCGTAAAACTCCTGCAGCACCTGCGCGGAGAAGCCGATATCGGGCCGGGTCAGCAGTCTGCGGGCCACCTGTCGCTTCGCCTGGTCAGCAGCCGCGTTCGACCCAGCGTAGATCAGGACGTTTGTGTCAATGAAGGATTTCGCGGTCATAAAGTTCGGCGCGTCTCAATGGGCCGACGCTCTCCGTATTCCGGGAGTTGTCCAGAGCGGCCAGCAGCCGCGCCGCCCGGTCCGAATCCGCGGGACTACCGTTCCCGGGTTGAGTCGGCGTGATCGTGATCTCCACGCGCGTCCCCGGCGCAAACGGCACACCGGCCACGCAAACCTGGCCCTGATCTTCCACCGTCGCGGATGTTTCATACGTGTTCATGGCGGCTGCTCCTTCCAGGCTTCATCCATTGTTCTCGCAAACGGCTGCTGAAACAACATGTTTCGCCGGACGCCGCGGTTCGCCGGCCATTCACGCGGCTCGTTGACATGCCGCAAGGACCGGTCTAAGATCGGCCGCGACTCGTCGAATTCGCCGTTTTCGCACGCTCCGGCGGCCGGTCGCGCGCTCGTTCTCTCCAACGCCCGCTCCGGTGCCGCGAGAGAAGGAGACAGATCATGAGCGCCGGTTCCGGCCAGGCCATCGAGAGCGTCCTCAAGGAAGGCCGCAGCTTTCCGCCGCCCGCCGACTTCGCCGCCCAGGCCAACGTCACGCCCACCCACTACGATGAGATGTGGCGGCGGGCCAAGGACGATCCCGAAGGCTTCTGGGGCGAACAGGCCGAGAACCTGCACTGGTTCAAGAAGTGGGACACGGTGCTCCAGGGCGGCTTCGCGGACGCCAGGTGGTTCGCCGGCGGGAAGCTCAACGCGTCGTACAACTGTCTCGACCGCCATCTGGACTCATGGCGGAAGAACAAGGCGGCCATCGTCTGGGAGGGCGAGCCGGGCGATACGCGCGTGCTGCGATATCAGGACCTGCACCGCGAGGTCTGCAAGTTCGCCAACGTGCTGAAGAGCCTGGGCGTGAAGACGGGCGACCGTGTGACGCTCTACATGCCCATGATCCCCGAGCTGGCGATCGCCATGCTCGCGTGCGCGCGCATCGGCGCGCCGCACTCGATCATCTTCGGCGGCTTCAGCGCCGACGCCATCGCCGACCGCAACAACGACGCGCAGTCGAAGCTCGTCGTCACCGCCGACGCCGGCTGGCGGCGCGGCAAACAGATCGAGCTGAAGGGCAAGGTCGATGAGAGCCTCCAGCGATCCACGTCGGTGCAGAAGGTCGTCGTCGTCCGCCGCACCGGGGCCGACGTCGATATGAAGCCCGACCGCGACTACTGGTGGCACGAACTGATGGAAGGCGCGAGCACCGACTGCGACGCGGAATCGCTTGACGCCGAGCATCCGCTGTACATCCTCTATACGTCCGGCTCGACCGGAAAGCCCAAGGGCGTGCTGCACACGACCGGCGGCTATCTGCTGGGCACGACGATGACCACCCGCTGGGTGTTCGACCTGAAGGATAATGACACGTACTGGTGCACGGCGGACATCGGCTGGGTGACGGGCCACAGTTACATCGTGTACGGGCCGCTCTCGAACGGCGCGACCACGCTGATGTACGAGGGCGCCCCCAACTGGCCCGATGAAGGCCGCTTCTGGCAGATCGTCGAAAAGTACGGCGTCAACATTTTCTACACGGCCCCGACGGCGATCCGCGCGTTCATCAAGTGGGGCGATGCCTGGCCCGGCAAGTACGACCTCACGAGCCTGCGGCTGTTGGGGACGGTGGGCGAGCCGATCAATCCCGAAGCGTGGATGTGGTACCACCGCACGATCGGGCAGGAGCGGTGCCCCATTGTGGATACGTGGTGGCAGACGGAGACGGGCGCGATCATGATCAGTCCGCTGCCGGGCGTCACCGCGACCAAGCCGGGAAGCTGCACGAAACCGCTGCCGGGCGTCGTGCCGGACATCGTGACTGAAAGCGGCGAGAGCCTGCCGGACAACCAGGGGGGCCTGCTGGTGATGCGGCAGCCCTGGCCCAGCATGCTCCGCACGCTGTGGGGCGACCACGAGCGGTTCGTGGAGACGTACCTGTCGAAGATCGAGGGTTGCTACTTCGCCGGCGACGGGGCCCGCCGCGACGAAGACGGCTACTACTGGGTGATGGGCCGCGTGGACGACGTGCTGAACGTCGCGGGCCACCGGCTCTCGACGATGGAGCTGGAAAGCGCCCTCGTCTCCCATCCGGGAGTGGCGGAGGCGGCGGTGGTCGGCTATCCGCACGACCTCAAGGGCGAGGGCATCTGCTGCTTCGTCACCCTGAAGACCGGCGAGGGCGGCGAGGAATTGAAGAAGGAGCTAATCGACCACGTCCGCACCCAGATCGGCGCGATCGCCACGCCCGATCAGATCCGCTTCGCGGCCTCGGTCCCCAAGACGCGCAGCGGCAAGATCATGCGTCGGCTGCTGCGCGACATCGCCGCCGGAAAGGAAACCATCGGCGACACGACCACGCTGGAAGACTACGGCGTGCTGGCGAAACTGCGGGAGGAGTCGGAGGGGTAGGCTGTGCTATACTGAGAGTTCGCTGGTCGGCCAGTTCGCGGTGCTCGTTCCTGCGGAGATCGGAGGGTGCCCATGTTTGATTCCACGCTCGCTCGTGAAGAGATCGATGCCCGGGGCCGCGCGCTGTTCGAGCAGCACGTGCCGCGCGACGTCGCCGCCCGGGAGGAGGGGCGGTACTACGTCGTGGATGTACTTTCAGGCGAGTACGAAATCGGCCGCACCGACATGGAGGCCACAGAGGATCTGCAATCGCGGCAGCCCGGCGGTATCTTCTGGGGGACGCGCATCGGCTTTGCGGCCGCCTATCGGCTTTCGAGGATTCGCGTCACGACTTGCCTGTGCGTCCTTCTCCTCGCATGGTCGCAAGCGCGGACTTTTGCTCAAGCGAAGCCCGGCACCGCGCAGCCCGATCGACTCGACTTCGGACGCGTGAATGTCGGGGCGATCGTGGAAGGCAGCGTGCGCGTCTGGGATGAAGGTGATCGTGCAGCGGGCGTGGCCATCGCCGTGCAGCCGCCGTCATTTGTACGAGTCATTCGTGCCGAACCCGGAATACGAAACTCCGAGAACATGGCAAGCCGCGTGTATTGCGACGTTTCTCTGGCCGTGGATACGGCTCAGGCCGGGGAATACTCAGGCAGCCTGACGGTTGGCGTGGGGACGCGAGTGGTCGAACTTCCGACCAGCGTCCGTGTGGTCGAGCCAGGGCCGAATCAAATCCGTCTTCTGGTTGTCGAGACGCCGTTCGAGAAGTTCTCGACATCCAACGCCGACATGTTCAAGTCCTGGCTGCAACTTGTGGAAACCGCGCGGCTCGACGTCGACTATCTGGAGGTCGTGCGGCCGCGGTCGGTTCTTGGCGATCGCGACCTCGACCGCTACCAGGTCATCCTGCTCGGCGAGGGTGGGGTCTGTTTCGCGTTGGAGGACGACGTCGATCGGCTGCTGAGGTTTATCGACGGCGGCGGACGCGTGATCGTCTGCGCCAACAGGTACTTTGTTCCCTCCGTTCAGGGTGCGAACGAGCTGCTGGGCCCCTGTGGACTCCGCATCGATGACGAAGAAGTACGGCGCCGTGCGGGGAACATCGACATTTCCGGCGGAGACATCCGCGATGACGGGGTATTGAAAGATGTTCGTCGCCTGCGGTTCTTTCGACCGTCACCCATCGCGCTCATCGATCTGAAAGCTGCGAAGCTGCTCGTATCGGCTCCGCAGTTCCCCGGACGGGGGTATGTCGCTTCTGCGCGGTTCGGTCAGGGCGAAATCATCGCGATCGGCCAGTCGCTGTGGTGGAATTGGATTGGCGACGCGAAATTCGATGGATTCGACAATGCTGCCCTGCTGCAGAAACTGCTGACCTCCGGCGTCGATACAACAGGCGAAGGCGGTTCCGACGCCAATCCCATGTGAAGCAGTGTGACTCGATGACCTATCACGGCCGAGTCCAGAACGGAGTCATCATTCTTGACGACGACGTTCGCCTCCCGGAAGGGACGCGCGTCAACGTGGTCGTCGCTGAGGCGCCGGCTCGGCCCGACCAGCGCGCGCCGGTCGGTCAAATGCTGCTCAAGCATGCGGGTAAGGCGGAAGGACTGCCACCGGATGCTTCGATCAACCTCGACCAATACCTCTATGGTTGAGCGCCTGAGGACGACCGCGTGCATGTGCTGTTCGTGCATCAGAACTTTCCGGCGCAGTTCGGGCACATCGCTTCGTATCTCGCCCGGCATCGCGGGTTTCGCTGCACGTTCGTCAGCGAGAAGCCGCCAGGGGTGACGGCGGGCGTCGAGCGCATCCAGTACCGCATCCAGGGCGGAGCGACCGAGAGCACGCACTTCTGCAGTCGCACGTTCGAGAATGCCGTGTGGCACTCGCACGCGATCTTCCACGCGCTCTCCGCGCGGCCGGACGTGCGGCCGGACCTGGTCGTCGCCCATTCGGGCTTTGCCACGAGCGTCTTTTTGCGCGAGCTGTACGACTGCCCGATCATCAACTACTTCGAGTACTTCTACCGCACGCGCGACTCGGACATGGACTTTCGACCGGAGTTTCCGTGCAGCGAAATCACACGCCTGCGGGCACGGTCCCGCAACGCGACGCTGCTGTTGGACCTCGACAACTGCGACGCCGGCTACAGCCCCACCCGCTGGCAGCGCGACCGGCTGCCCGCCGTGTACCACGAGAAGGTGCGAGCAATCTTCGACGGCATCGACTGCGACGTCTGGCAGCGCCGGCCCGGCGAGAAGCGCGAGATCGCCGGCCGGCGCGTGCCCGACGACGTGAGGATCGTCACGTACGTCTCGCGCGGCATGGAGTCGATGCGCGGGTTCGATGTGTTTATGAACGTCGCCAAGCGGCTGTGTGATGAGCGGCGGGATGTCGTCTTTGCCGTCGTGGGAGAAGACCGCGTCTGCTACGGCGGTGACGAGAAGTTCACCGGCGGCAAAACGTTCAAGGAGTGGGTGCTGCTTCAGGACGATTACGACCTGGAGCGGATCCGCTTCGTCGGCCGCATTCCGCCGCACGACCTGGCGCGGCTCCTCGCGGTGACGGATCTGCATATTTACCTGACGGTGCCGTTCGTGCTGTCGTGGTCGCTGATGAACGCCCTGGCGTGCGGCGCGGTGGTGCTGGCGTCGGACACCGGGCCGGTCCGCGAGATGGTCACGGCCGGCGAGAACGGCATCCTGGTGGATTTCTTCGACATCGACGGCTTTGTCCGCACGGTCGGCGAGGTGCTCGATAATCCACAGGCCTTCCGTCCGCTGGGCGAGGCGGGGGCGCGGAGGATTCGCGAGCGTTACAGCCTCGAGATGTGCCTGCCGCAGATGCTCGAGCTTTACGAAAGCGTCTGCGGCAGGTCGGTCGGTGCGTGAGATAGCCCGAACCGCAAGCAAGGGAGTGCGAAGTCGTGTCGTCGATCCAGCCTCGCGGTCGCCTTGGGCTTCTACGGGTCCTTGCTGGCGCGTCGGGCTATAAGACACCGCTGGAAAGCGGTCCGGCGGAGGGCGTATACTCGAAGAGGGCAAAGCAAGTGCCAATCGGCCGGTCGGCCTCGTTGCGAGAACGAAAGACGTTTCATGTCCAAATCGGCGAGATGGTGGATGGCCGTGGGTTCGGCCATCGCGGCGGGGCTGGTGGGTCTGACGGCGATTCTGGACATCGCCACGGGCTTTCCGTTCAACCGCTCGATCATCATGGACGCGACGTTTATTCTGGGCGCAGGCATGACCGGCTATCTCGCCTGGGAATCGTGGCGCGACCTCCGCTAGTGTCCGCGACCGACGACGAGTGGACCGACCGCAGCGGCCGTGTGCGGGCGCGGTGGTTGATCTCGCCGGGCCGGGAGCCATTGGCCGGGGGCGTGGTCGAGATCGTCGGCGGCCGCATCGCAGCCGTTCACGCGCGGCCGGACCCGTGCGCCCTCGATCTGGGTAATGCGTGCATCATTCCAGGACTGGTCAACGCGCACGCCCACCTGGAGTTTTCGGATCTCGCCGAGCCGCTCGAGCCGCTGCAGCCTTTCAGCGCGTGGATCGGCTCGGTTGTCGCCCACCGCCGCGCGCGTGCCTCGGGAACGGCTGCCGTCGGCCGCGGACACGCCGAATGCGCCGCCCACGGGACAACCTGCGTCGCCGATATCCTGACAGACGACGCGGCGCTGGCGGCATACGATCCAGACGGTTCCGCGGTCGTCGCCTTCCGCGAGATCATCGGCCGCCTTCCGGAGCAGTCGGCTGACAGACTGGAGACGGCGCGACGCCATCTCGCGGCGTCGCCGGACGCTGGCGGTTCGCCCGCGGTCATTCGCCGCGGGATCAGTCCCCATGCACCCTACAGCGTCGCTCCGGAGTTGTATGGCGAGCTGATCGCGCTGGCGGCCGCCGCGAAGGCACCTGTGGCTGTGCATCTCGCGGAAACGCCGGCCGAACTGGAACTGCTCCACGACGGCCGCGGCGATCTCGTGGAGATGCTGCGGCGGTTCGGGCTGTGGAACGAAGCGAACGCCATCCGCGGTTCAAAGCCGCTCGACTGGCTGCGGCCGCTGGAGAATGTGCCGTGCGGGCTGGTGATTCACGGCAATTATCTCGACGCCGAAGAGATCGAATTTCTTGCCGAGCGCCCGCACCTGACGCTCGTGTATTGCCCGCGAACACACACCGCCTTCGGCCACCCGCGGCATCCGTGGCGTGAACTGCTGGCGCGGGGCGGATCGGTGGCGCTGGGCACCGACAGCCGCGCCTCGAACCCCGACCTTAACCTGTGGGGCGAGGTGCAATTCCTGCGGCAGCGCTTTCCGGATGTCCCGCCGTCGGTGCTGCTCGAGCTTGCCACGACTGCGGGGGCGAGGGCGCTGGGATTGGATGAGGAAGATCGCGGCCTCTCCCCCGGCGGACCGGCCGACCTGACGGTCATTTCGCTGCCGGACGCTGCCCGCGTCGACGGCTGGTCCGCGTTGTTCGCACCGGGTGCAACGATCAAGGCCGCGATGCGGGGCGGCCGATGGCTTTCTGGAGTGGCTCGTGCCCTTCGTTGACTTCCTGCCGCACGCTGATGAGCGTGTCCTTGAAGCCGGGCGTCTTCGAGAGCGGGTCGACGGCCCGCCCGACGAGTACGTTCGCCTCCGGGTAGTACATCAGCGCGTTGCCGGCGCGGATGTCGAACGCCCGGACGAGAACGTGCCGCATTTCGCCCGCATCGCTTTCGACGCGCACGCGCTGGTTTGCTTCCAGTCCCAGCCGCTTGAGGTCGTCGGCGTGCATCAGGATCACATCGCGGCGTTCCTGTCCGCGGTAGATGTCTTCGTCTTCGTACACGACGGTGTTGAACTGGCCCTCGGAGCGGATCGTCATCAACCGCAGACGGCCGTCCGCCGGCGGCGCAGCGGGCAGGCTGAGCGCATGGAAGCGGGCTTTGCCGCTGGCAGTGGGAAAGCGATAGGCCTCCAAGGCGCGTCCTGGCACGTGGAACTCGCGGCGGGTGGCGTCGATCTCGCCGATCGGTGCGTAATCGGGAATCAACTCGCTAATCAGGCGCCGAACGGCGGCGTGACTTTCCAGTTCCAACCAGTCCACGGAGCCGTCACCGCCGATGAGCCTGCGGGCGAGGTCCGTCAGCACGGCGACTTCGCTCCGCGGCCCTTCGTGGCGCGGCTTGCCGCCGTCGCTCAGCCGCACGAAGCTGAACATCGATTCCTGCGTCGTGGGCTGTGGCTCTTCGTCGCGGGGGAGCACGGGGAGAATCAGCGTCTCGCGTCCGGTGCCCCAGGCATGGCCCGTGTTGAGCGTCGTGGAGAGATACGTTACGAGTCCGATCTGCTCCAGCGCCTCGGCGGCCCAACGCGCATCCGGATTGCTGCCGTACAGGTTGCCGCCCAGGCAGAAGGCCGCGTCCATGTCTCCGCGGGCGGCGGCTTGCATGCAGGCCATGGTGTCGTAGCCGGGCGAACGGGGGACGTGGACGCCCAGCCGATTCTCGAATCGCTCCAGCAGCGCCTGCTTGAGCGCCGGCGTGACGCCCACGGAGCCCATGCCCTGCACGTTGCTGTGGCCGCGGATGGGCATCACGCCCGCATTGCGCCGGCCGACCATGCCTCTGAGCAGAGACAGGTTCGCGATCGCCTGTACGGTCTCGGTGCCGTGCAGGTGGTGTGTGACACCCATGGCCCAGCCGATGACGACATTCTTCGCCGTCATGTAGGCTGCGGCGATATTCTCGATGGTTTCGCGGGCGACGCCGGCACCGGCGACGATCTCATCCCACGACGTTTCCCGCACGCCGCGCTCGAACTCGTCGAAGCCTTCCGTATGGGCATCGATGAAGCCGCGATCGTGGCCGTCGCGCTCCAGCACCGCCTTCGAGATGCCGGTCACGAGCGCCAGGTCGCCGCCGATGTGGGGCTGCACGTACAGCGACGAGATCTTCGAGCCGAACAGCAGGCTTCGCACGTTGCTGGGGACGCGGAAGTTGACCAGCCCCACCTCGCGAGCCGGATTGACCACCACGACCGTGCCGCCGCGGCGGCGAATCTGCACCAAAGAGCGCATCAGCCGCGGGTGATTGGAGGCCGGATTGGCGCCGATGAGGATGTAGAGGTCGACCTCGTTCAGGTCTTCCAGCCGCACC
>JAHWKJ010000208.1 GCA_019347905.1 Planctomycetota bacterium | reverse complement strand
GTCTGAATCGTCCGTGTGGCTGCTGTCGATCTGGTGCGATACGGATGCGTGAACGTGGCACAGCCTCGTCATGTCGCACGCCGTGTGCTGATCACTCACTGGTTCTCAAACTCCTCGATCCGCGCCGTCAGCGTGTCGCGGATGTGCCGCAGCCAGTCGGCATCGGCGATTTTCCGCCCTTCCCGGTCGGTAACGTAAAACACGTCGACGACCTGGTCGAGGTGAGTGGAAATGCGGGCCAGCTCGACCGACAGGCCCAGCTCATACAGTGTGCGGGTGATCGTGTACAACAGCCCCGGGCGGTCGTGGGCGAAGACGTCGACAATCGTCGCCCGGTCGGACGTTTCGCTGTCGATCGTCACGCGGATCGGCAGGTCGGAGGGCAGACCGGGCTGCGGCCGGCCGTCGAAGCGCATCCGCTTCTGAAATGCCGGCGGTGCGGCCTCCCCCAGCAGCGCCCGGCGGATCGTGCCGGCGACTTCGTCCATCCGCTCGGGCGGTACCTCCCCGACGAAGTCGCGGTCGAGCACGCGGTAACGGTCGAGCACGACGCCGTCGGTCGTTGTACAAATCTGGGCCGTAAGGATCTCCAGCCGCCGGCCGGTCAGTGCCCCGCAGGTCTTGTGGAAGCAGCCTTCCGCCAGATCCGGCGGAGCGACGACGCAATAGTCGACGGCGCCGGTTTCGGCGTCCCACCGCGCGTCGATGCGAACCTCGCCGGGGGCCAGTCCGCGGACGCGGTCGAGGTCGGCCGCAATGTCCGCCGGCGAGAGCGCCCCCAGGTAGTGGGGCGGCAGCGCGTCGAGCTGGCGGTCGATCCAACCCTGCAGCCGCTCGTCTTCCCACGCGAGCGGAACCACCGCCGCATGCACGTGCCGGCGGATGGCCTCCAGCCGCTGACGCTCGTGGTACTCGTAACGCCGGCCGCTCAACACGACCATCAGCCGGTCGTAGAACTCGGCCAGCAGCTCGGCCTTCCATGCCGTCCACACGCCGGGGCCGACGGCCGTCAAATCGGCGGCCGTCAGCACGTACAGCATACGCAGCGTTTCGGGGCTTCCCACCTGCCGGCTGAAGGGCAGGAGCACTTCGGGATCGGCCGTGTTGCGGCGGAGTCCCAGGTGGTTCATGGCCAGGTGCTTGTGCACCAGAAAGACCAGTGTTTCCGCGTCGTGCTCGGTCAGACCGAGTCGCGCGGCGGTCTCTTCCGCAATGCGGCGGCCGACTTCGCTGTGGTCCTCCGCCCTGCCCTTCCCCAGATCGTGCAACAAGAGCGCCAGGTGCAGGATGTGCTTGTGGCGAATCTCGCGATAGCACTCGCCCAGCGGCCCCGGATCGCCGTCGAAGTCGGTGGCGGCCTCGACGGCGCGCAGCGAATGCTCATCCACCGTGTAACTGTGATATTGATTGAACTGCAGGAGCGAGCGGACATCGGCAAAAGCCGGCACGACCCGCTCCAGAACCCCCGTCTGCGACATGCTCCGCAGCACCCGCCCCAGCGGCCGCGTGCACGCGAGAATCCGCACGAATGCGGCCGCTGCTCCGGACGTCAGTTCGGGCGGCGCCGCGGCGGCTGCGGACTTCACGGCGTCGACCATCTCCGGCGTCAGGTCGACGTCGTACAGCGCCGCCGTCTGGTACAGCTTGAGGATCGCCTCCAGGTCGCCCGCGAGCCGCTTCCGCTGCCGCGGCGGCATGTCGATCCAGTCGTGTCCCACGCGATATAAGCCATCGGAACGGTGCGCCGTGAGCAACCGGGCCACGCGGCGCGCGAGCGGCGGCCGCTGATTCCGCCGCGCGAACCGCTCCTCGATTTCAGCGACCGCCGATGTGTGGCGGAAGTATTCCTGCATGAACAGCTCAACGCCGCGGCGGCCGGGCCGGTCAGAAAGCCCCCGCTCGGTCGCCAGGCGAAGCTGCTCGTCGCGGCTGAGCACGTCCTGCGCGCGTCCGGCGGCACAATGCAGCTCGATTCTTACGCGGGTGAGAAACTCCCACGCGGCCTTCAGCCGGCGCACGTCGTCCACGGAGAGCGCTCCCTGAAGCCGCAACGAATCGAGATCGGCGGTGCCGTAGCGGGCGAACCCGATCCACCGAATGAGATGCAGATCGCGCAAGGCCCCCTGCGACCGCTTCACGTCGGGCTGCAGTTGTTGCGAGGTCGCGCCGTGCTTGAGTTGCTCGTTCCGGCGGCCGCGAATGCAGTCGGCAACGAAGCTGCTGCCCCGCCGGCGGACGACGATGCGGACGAACCGCCGCTGAAGCTCCGCGAAGAGGTCTTCGGCCCCGCACAATCGGCGGGGTTCCACGAGCGTCGTCGCGACTTCGGGATCCTGGCGGGCCAGCGACAGCGTTTCGCCAACGGTGCGGATACTGTGGCCGAGACTGAGGCCGGCATCCCAGATGCTCCGGACCAGTCGCCCGGCAAGATCCTGAAATGTTTGGCGGACCGGTGGGCGGAAGACAAACAGCAGGTCGAGGTCCGAGTGCGGCGCGATGTCGCCCCGTGCTGTCCCGCCGATTGCGACAATGGCGGCCTGCTTCTCGACACGCGCCTGGTCGGCCAGGGACAGCCGTGCGAGTTCGCGCCGGTAAAGCTCGACAACGAACGCATCGACGGCCTGCGACAGTGCAGCAGCCGTTTGCAGTCCAGTCGCGCCGCCTTCGAGCAGACGCCGCGCGCGCTCGCGGCTTTCGGCGAGTCGCCGCTTATCGGCCGAAAGCTGCGTCTTCGGCTGCTCGAGCGTCGCGATATCGTTCATGCCATGCGAGCAAGGCGAGCGGGAGCCGTGAGGCTCCCGATTCGTACGAACCGCCGCGGCCACCGCCGACCCGCGACGCCGCGAGCAGCGCCCCGTCACACCGCATCGGCGCCGGTTTCGCCGGTGCGGATGCGGATCACCTCCTGAAGCGGCGTCACAAAGATCTTGCCGTCGCCGATCTGGCCCGTGCGGGCGACGCCCATGATCGTTTCAGCGGCGCGGCTCACGTCGGCATCATCGACGACGATTTCCAGCTTCACCTTGGGCAGGAAGTCGACGGTGTACTCGGCCCCGCGGTACGTTTCCTTGTGGCCGCGCTGCCGCCCGAAGCCACGGATCTCGGAGACGGTCATGCCCTGGATGCCGGCCTGGGCGAGCGCGTTCTTGACGTCTTCCAGCTTGTAATGGCGGATGACGGCTTCGATTTTTTTCATAGCTCTCGAAGGGTCGAGGGACAAGGGTCGAGGGACAAGGGCCAGAGGGAAAGTCGGGGGCAAGTGCTCTTTCTGGCCCTTGACCCTCGACCCTCGACTCTCGACCCATCAAATCGCGTCTTCGTCGGCTTCGCCGGTGCGGATGCGGACGACCTGCTCCAGATCGGTGACGAAGATCTTGCCGTCGCCGATCTGGCCCGTGCGGGCTGTGCGGAGGATGGTGTCGATGACCGTCTGCGCCTGGTCGTCGGTGACGACGACTTCCATCTTGGCCTTGGGCAGGAAGTCGACCGTGTACTCGGCCCCGCGGTACTGCTCCTTGTGGCCCTTCTGGCGTCCGAAGCCGCGCACCTCAGACACGCTCATGCCCTGCACGCCGACGGCGGTCAATGCGTCCTTCACCTCTTCCAGCTTGAAGTGCCGGATGACAGCCTCGATCTTCTTCATCAAACGCTCCTCGCGGTGGGCCGGCCCGGGAAGGCACGGCCACGGTGATTCTGCAAAATCTTCGCCGCTGTGTCGATGCCGGGAAAGCCCACCGGCCCGAACCGGTGGGCTTCGCGCTTCCAGAACTACAGGAAGATGTAGCCCTCTTCGCCGTGTTGGCTGAGGTCCAGCCCCTGGATCTCCTCGCTCTGAGTCACCCGCAGTCCCATCACCACGTCGAGCACCTTCAGGATGACGAGGGTCCCCACAAGGGCAAACGCGGCCCCCGCGGCCACGCTGATGCACTGATTGACGAACTGCCCGGCGTTGCCATCCAGAAGCCCGGAGGTGCTCGGATTCACCGCCCTGGTGGCGAACACCCCCGTGAGCAGCGCCCCCAGCGCCCCGCCGACGCCGTGCACACCGAAGGCGTCGAGCGAATCGTCGTACTTCAGCTTCTGCTTCAGTGTCGTGCAGGCCAGGAAACACACCACTCCGGCCGCCAAGCCCAACAGAATTCCCGCCAGCGGTGTGACGAAGCCGCAGGCCGGTGTAATGCAGACCAGACCGGCCACCGCGCCCGAGCAGGCGCCGAGAATGCTCGGCTTGCCCCGCGTAATCCACTCCATGCCGGCCCAGGCCAGCACGCCGGCCGCGGCCGCCAGATGCGTCGCGACGAAGGCATTGACGGCCCGGGCGTCTGAAGCCAATTGGCTGCCGGCGTTGAAGCCGAACCAGCCCACCCACAACAGGGCCGCGCCGATGCAGGTATAAGTCAGGTTATGCGGAGGCATCGGCTCTTGCCCGAAGCCCAGCCGCTTGCCGATGAGCAGCGCGCAGATGAGAGCCGAAACGCCCGAACTCAGGTGCACTACCAGTCCGCCGGCGAAATCCAGGGCGGCGAGGTCGCCCGTCATCAGCCAGCCCCCGCCCCACACCCAGTGCGCCAGCGGGCAGTAAATCAGCGTGCCCCACAACACCATGAATACGCACATCGTGCTGAATTTCATGCGTTCGGCGAACGCCCCGCAGATCAGCGCCGGCGTGATGATGAAAAACATTCCCTGAAACACCATGAACAGCAGCGAGGGAATGGTACCCCACATGGGATAAACCGCGTTGCCCGTGGTCGAATCCATCACGGGCAGCACGTTTTGCATCAGCAGGTATTTGCCGTCGCCAATGATCCCGCCGGCGATGTCGTCTCCAAAGGCGAGGCTGAACCCCCACAGCGCCCAGACGACGGACATCAGCCCCATCAGGAAAACGCACTGCATCATCACGCCGAGGATATTCTTCTTGCGGACCAGACCGCCGTAAAACAGGGCCAGACCCGGTGCCGTCATCATCAGCACCAGTGCCGATGAAACGAGCATCCACGCCGTGTCCGCCTGGTTGAGACCCTCGGCGACAATGGTGGGCGCGGCCTCTGCTTCCGCCGCCGCTTCGGCTTCGGCGCCGCCGGGCTCTTGAGGCTCGTCTTGCTGACTCCAGAGCGTCCCCGGGCAGGCGGCTGTAGCCACAAGCGCAAGCAGCGCATACACAACGGTCCTGTGCATCGTCGTCTCCTGAGCGCAAGGTTGACGGACGCATTCGATCGGAACGGGCGGTTCGACTCCTTTGCCGATGCCCTCCAAAGGCTACCGCCGACGGCGACTGTCATGTTCGCCTCCCGGCTGAGGTGCCCTGCTCCGCCCGGATGGCAAGCGGCGTGCCGCAGCAGAAGCCGGAACCTGTGGTGGTTGAGTCGGCCCGGACTTGCGCGCGAACTTTTCGTGCACAAATCATCGCGGTGCGAACCTTCCGCGCGCCGAAGGATCTGCCCCGCGATTCTTCGGGCGCCAATCCTTCGCGCGCGGATGATCCGCGAACGAAGCTTTGGATCCGAACGCTCAGCGCCGGAAACTTCCGCCGGCGAATCGTTCGCGCCCCAATTGTTGGCATCCGAAGGACCAGGCCCTATCGGTCGCGTCACCTGTGGGCTACATTCGGCCGCAGACACGCCGCCCACATTGCTCGCTGGAAGTTCGACATGACCCTGCCCATCGGCTTCTCCACCCTGGCCTGCCCCGACTGGTCGTGGCGCGAGATTCTCGAGAATGGCGTCCAGTTCGGCTACGACGGCGTCGAGGTGCGGCTCGTCCGCGGCGAGACGGACCTGCTCCAGGTGCCGGAGTTCCGTGCCGATCAGCTCGAAGGGCGGCGGCGTGAGCTGGCCGAGGCCGGCTTTCGCGTGTGCGGGCTGGCCTCGTCGGTGCGGTTCGATCATCCCGATGCCGCCGAACGCCAGCGGCAGGTCGAGACCGGCCGGGCGTACATCGATCTGGCCCGCGAGCTGGGCGCCGGCTTCGTGCGCGTGTTCGGCGATGTGCTGCCGGAGAATGCCGACGCCGCCGCGCGGGCGACTGCCATCGGCCGCATCGCGGACGGCCTCAACACTCTGGGCGAGGCGGCCGAACGCACGGACGTTGAGATCCTGCTCGAGACGCACGGCGATTTCTTCGACTCGCGGCTCGTCCAGGAAACGTTCGCCCGCGTGACGTCGCCCGCCGTTGGCGTCTTATGGGATACACACCACCCGTGGCGCTTCTGCGGCGAGCCGCTGAGCGAGACGTTCGAGCGGCTGCGGCCGTGGGTGCGGCACACGCACTGGAAAGACTCCGTTCCCTTGCCCCGCCGGCCGCAGGGCGCGGCTTCGGCCGACGCCGCCGCGAAGGCTCACACCCTCATGAGCGGGCACAAGCACGCCGATTACGTGCTGTTCGGTGGCGGCGAATTCCCCGCGGAAGAATGCCTGCGGCTGTTGGCGGCCGCGAACTACGACGGCTGGCTTTCGCTGGAATGGGAGAAGGCCTGGCATCCCGAGATCGAGGGGCCGGAGACCGCGCTGCCGCTGTTTCCGGGCAAGATTCGGCGGCTGTGGGAGCTGGCACGCTTCGCGTGAGCGTGAGCAGCGAGCGAAGGGGTCAGACCCCTTTGCGGCTCACCCGCTGCCCAATGTTGATAGTCGCCCGTCCGCAAAGGGGTCTGACCCCGTAGTTCTGAGCCCATGCTTCCGGTCGCGGAGCGGCCGGTCTACATTGCGGCATGCCGCGCAAGTTGGTCGTGCTGAATGTCGTTGGTCTCACGCACGCGATGCTGGGGGAGAACACCCCTCACATCGCCCGTGTCGCCGCCGATGGTTTCGCCCGGCCGATGGGCACCGTGCTGCCGGCAGTCACCTGCACCGCCCAATCGACGCTGCTGACGGGAACGCTGCCCCGCGAGCACGGCGTCGTCGCCAACGGCTGGTACTTTCGCGACCTGGCCGAGGTGCTGTTCTGGCGGCAGTCGAACCGGCTGGTCGGCAGCGAGCGAATCTACGAAGCCGCCCGCAAACGCGATCCCGAGTACACCACCGCTAAGCTCTTCTGGTGGTACAACATGTACGCGCCGGTCGAGTGGTCGGTGACGCCGCGGCCGAGCTATGCGGCCGACGGCCGCAAGGTGTTCGATTCCTACAGCCAGCCTCCGGAGTTGCGGCACCGTTTGCAGAACAAGCTCGGCACGTTTCCCCTGTTGCGGTTCTGGGGGCCGGGCGCCGACATCACCAGCAGCCGCTGGATCGCGGACGCGGCCGTCGAGGTGATGCACGAGCACGACCCCACGCTGACGCTCGTGTACTTACCGCATCTGGACTACAACCTGCAGCGGCTGGGTCCGGACGATCCGCGAATCGCCGACGAAATTCGCGCCGTGGACGCCGAGGCCGGCAAAGTGATCGACGCGGCTCGCGTGCGCGGGGCGGAGATCGTCGTCGTCTCCGAATATGCGATTACCGCGGTCGACCGGCCGGTGCATATCAATCGCATACTGCGTGAGGCCGGCTACCTTGCCGTCCGCGAAGAACCGCTGGGCTGGGAGACGCTGGACGCCGGGGCGTCGCGGGCGTTTGCCGTCGCCGACCACCAGGTGGCCCACGTCTATGTGACCGATCCGCGCGACGTCGAGCCAGTGCGAAAGCTGCTGGCCGCGACGGAAGGCATCGAGCGGGTGCTGGACGCAGCCGGCAAGGCGGAGTTCGGCCTGGACCACGAGCGATCGGGCGAGTTGGTCGCGGTCGCCGCTCCGGACGCATGGTTCACGTACTACTTCTGGCTCGACGACGCGCTGGCCCCCGATTACGCCCGCACCGTCGACATCCACCGCAAGCCGGGTTACGACCCGGTCGAGCTGTTTCTCGATCCGCAGCTCCGCTTCCCGAAGCTGCGGATCGCGCGGCGGCTCGCGCAGAAAAAGCTGGGCCTGCGGTATTACATGGACGTGATCGGCCTCGACGCCTCGATCGTCAAAGGCAGCCACGGCCGCCTGCCGGCCAGGGGCCGCGAACAGAGCGACGGACCGGTCTTCGTGTGCTCCTCGAAATCCATCGAAGACGGCAACCCGCCGATGACGGCCATCAAAGATCTCCTGCTGCAACTGCAATTCGCTCCCTGAAGCGACTCCCCCGCCCTACCTCATCGAAACGAACTACCACGAAAGTCACGAAAAGGCACGAAAGACGACCAGATTGTTTGCTTTCCTTTCGTGCCCTTTCGTGACTTTCGTGGTAGTCAACATCGAGCCGGCGACATGAGTTCCGCGTATCCGCTGTTCGTCAAGCGCGACCTCGACGGCTTCTTCGGGCTGTTCGTGGATAACCTCGTGCAGTTGCTGCTCATCGTGCAGCTCTGCGCGCTGTGCGGGATTGCTGCCGACTCGCCGCTGTTGCTCCATGCCATCCTGCCCGGGGCGGCGGTCAGTATCCTGCTGGGCAACCTCTTCTACGCCTGGCAGGCGCACCGGTTGGCGCGGCGCACGGGACGTAGCGACGTGACCGCCCTGCCCTACGGCATCAATACGCCCTCGCTGCTCGTGTTCATCTTCTTCGTGATGCAGCCGGCCTATAGCAATGGACTGCGCGACGGCCTTACGGCTGCGGAGGCGGCGGCCCATGCGTGGCGGATGGGACTGCTCGCCTGCCTGGGCAGCGGCGTCATCGAGCTGATCGGGTCCTTCGTCGCCGAACCAGTCCGGCGGCACACGCCGCGGGCCGCCCTGCTCTCCACGCTGGCCGGCATTGCGATCGGCTTCATCGCGATGACGTTCGCGCTGCAGATCTTTCAGCGGCCGCTGGTAGCGATGCTGCCGATGGCGATCATCCTCATCACGTACTTTGCGCGGGTGGATTTCCCGTGGGGACTGCCTGGCGGATTTGTGGCGGTTGTCATGGGGACCATTTGCGCATGGACGCTGCCGCACATCTTTGCCGAATCGATTGCGGGGCCGGTCATGGATCCCGACGCGATCAATGCGGCCTGGCAGGACCGCGGCGTGTATCTGCCGCAGTTCGCCGGGCCGGAGCTGGCCGAGGCGCTTTCCGCACCGGAGTCGTGGCTGGGTTATCTGTCGGTGATCGTGCCGATGGGGCTGTTCAACGTCGTCGGCAGCCTGCAGAACATCGAATCGGCCGAAGCGGCCGGCGACCGCTACCACACGGCGAGCGCGATGGCCGCCAACGGTCTGGGCACAATCGCGGCCGCGGCCTTCGGAAGCTGCTTTCCGACCACAATCTATATCGGCCATCCCGGCTGGAAAGGCTTGGGCGCACGGGCCGGCTACTCGACGCTGAATGGCCTGGCGGTGACGGCGATCTGTCTCTCCGGCACGGTGGGGGTCATCAGCCGCATCGTGCCGCTGGAGGCCGGCATCGCCATCGTGCTGTGGATCGGGATCATTATCACGGCGCAGGCGTTTCAAACCACGCCGCGCGACCACGCGCCCGCCGTGGCGGTGGGGCTGTTCCCCGCGATCGCCGCCTGGGGCGCGACCGTTGTGCTGGGCGCGTTCATCGTCGCCGGGGGCCGCAGCGTCGAAGAGCTGCTGTTCGACGAGCGCGGCGGCGTGCTGGACACGCAGGTCAATGGCTTTCTGGTGCACGGCATGATCGTGCTGGAGCGCGGCTACATCTTTACGTGTATGATCCTGGCCGCCGTTTCGGCGTTCCTGATCGACCGGCGGTTCTACGCAGCGGCGGCGTGGTCGCTGGTGGCCGCCGTGCTGACCGCGGCGGGCCTGATGCACGCCTACCAAATTGATGGCAACAGCG
>JAHWKJ010000207.1 GCA_019347905.1 Planctomycetota bacterium | reverse complement strand
CGAAAGGGTCGAAGGTCGAAAGGGCCGGAAATGTCCCGGACGGCGCAAGAGCAGCTCGTTCACTTTCTGAGCGACATGTACTCCGTCGAGCAGCAGGCGCTCGCGCAGCTCGTCTCCGCCCCCAACATCGCAGGCGATGCCGGACTTGCCGCCGATTTTCGCCAGCATCACGCGGAGACCCAGGAGCAGGCGGAAATGGTGCGCGAGCGCCTCGAAGCGCACGGCCGCTCGCCATCGGCGATCAAGGATGCGGTCATGAAGCTCGGGGGCAAGGGCTTTCTGCTTTTCGCCCGCGTCCTGCCGGAAACGCCGGGACGGCTGGTCGTCCACGCCTATTCCTACGAGGCCATGGAATGGGCCGGATACGATCTGCTCATTCGCTTCGCCGACCGCGCCGGCGACAGCATGACGGTCAAAACCGCGAAGGCGATCCGCGCGCAGGAGCGGGCGATGATGCAGCGTCTCGAGCGACGCTTCGATGCGGCCGAGAGCATCACGCACGCCGAACTCCCACAGAAGAAGCTGGCGGAGCATGTCCGCCGGCATCTGGGAGACGTGCACGCCTTCGAGAGCCAGGGCATTCCGCTGCTGAAGAAAAGCCAGAAGATTGCCGGGGACGCCGCACTCGAAGCGATCTACAGCCGCTGCCTCGAGGAAATGCGCGAGCACGCCCGGCTGGTCGAGCAGCGGCTCGAAGCGCTCGGCTCGGACTCCTCGAAACTGAAAGACGCGGCCTTGGCCGCCGGCGGCGTGAACTGGGGCCTGTTCTTCCAGGCTCAGCAGGACACCGCGGCCAAGCTGGCGGCCTTCGTGTATGCCTTCCTGCATCTGGAGGTGGGCGGGTACGAACTCCTCAAGCGAACCGCGGATCGAGCCGGCGACACCGAAACGACGCAACTCTGCGAGCGCATTCTCGCCGAGAAGCGAGCCATGGCCGACCGGGTCTCCGAGGCCTTCGATTCCGCCATCGAGGCCACGCTGGACGCGTAGCGAAGTGCGCTGGCGGCGTGTGGCAGGGCCTGCCTCTCGGGAGACCGGGTGTTGGGCAGAGTCCGCATGTCCGGCCGAAGAGGAGGGCGCGCCGGCGGCGGACGTACAAACGGCACAGCCTGTACAACCGCCACGCCTTCGTCGCTTCCGCGCATCGATTCGCGGACGGTAATGGATGCCGCCGGAATGATGGCCTATCTGTTTCGGGACGCCTCTCCCCGGCATGTTGCCCGGCGGGGCGGCAGCGCCATCATGCCCGCCGCGCCTGGACGTTGAGCGAGAGTCCACTGCATGCCTGCAATGCCATCGTCCCGCACTCCGACGGCAGTGAGAGTCTGGCCGGCTGCTGCTGCCGTGCTGGTCGTGGTGACGAGCGTGCTGGCGCTGGTCGGCTGGGCCATTGGCTCGGAGGGCCTGAAGTCGGTGCTGCCGGGGCGGGTCGCCATGAATCCCGCGACCGCCATCGCTTTCGCTCTGTGCGGAGCGGCCCTGTGGGTGTTGAGACATGAAGCGGTCGACGGGTGCCGCCGGCGGATCGGTCGGGTTTGCGCCGGCCTCGCCGCAGTTGTTGGGCTGCAAAAACTGGGCGGCTATGCATTTGGCTGGGACCTGGGCTGCGACCGCTGGTTGTTTCCCGAGACGCTGGGGTCCAACGCGATGGCGCCCAATACGGCGCTGTATTTCGTACTGTGCGGCCTGTCGCTCGTCACGCTGGACGCGCGGCCGAGGACGCGGATTCGGCCGGCGCCGCTGCTGGCAACGCTGGTGGCCGCCGGCTCACTTCTGGCCCTCGTGGGATACCTGTTCGACAGCCGCACGTTCTACGGCGTCGCTTCGTACATTCCCATGGCGGCGAACACTGCCGCTGCGTTCCAGATCCTGGCGCTGGGCGTGCTGTTGGCGCGGCCGGAATGCGGACCGCTGGGCATTCTGACCAGCGATGGCGCAGGGGGACTGATGGCCCGCAGGCTGCTGCCGGTGGCTGTGGTCGTGCCGCTCGCGTTCGGGTGGCTGCGGCTGGCCGGGCAGCGGGCGGGGCTTTACGACAACGAATTCGGCGTCGGGCTGATGGCGGGCGGGACGATCTTCATGTTTTTGAGTGCGGTCTGGTGGACGGGTCGGGCGCTCAACCGTTCCGACGCCGCGCGTCGCGAGGCGCGGAAGCAGCTCGAAGAGGCCAATCGCGAGCTGGAACGGCGGGTGCACGAGCGGACCGAAGAGCTCGCGCGGATGAATCGCGCCCTGGAGCGGAAGATCGCCGATCACCGCGAGTCCGAAGAAGCGGTGCGTCAGCTCAACGACCAGCTCGAAGAACAGCTCGCGCAACTGGCGATCGCCAATGCCGAGCTGGCGCAGCAGAGCTCCGAAAACGAAATGTTCGTCTACAGCGTCTCGCACGATCTGCGCTCGCCGCTGGTCAATCTCCAGGGCTTCAGCCAGGAGCTGGGCCTGGTGGTGGCGGACATCCGCACGATCCTCACCGATCACGAGCTGCCGCCCGAGGTGCGCGAGCGGGGCGTGGCCCTTGTCGACGGGGACATGGCCGAGTCGATCCGGTTCATTCAGACGGCCGTGCTGCGGCTGAGCAACATCATCGACGCGCTGTTGCGTCTGTCGCGGGCCGGCCGCGTCGAGTATCGGCCGCAGCAGGTCGACGTAAGTGAGACGGTTCAGAGGGTGGTCGAGTCGATGGCCGGCACGATCGCCGACCGCGGGGCCTCCATCGTGCTGAATGACCTGCCGCCGGCCTGGGGGGACGCGACGGCCATCGAGCAGGTCTTCGCCAACCTGATCGGCAATGCGCTCAACTATCTGGATCCCGAGCGGCCGGGCGAGATCGAGGTCGGCTGCACGACCAGCTCAACTTTTGCCTCGAACGCGGACTCATCCCACCCGCTGCGACCTGCCCACAGCTTTTACGTGCGCGACAACGGCCTGGGGATCGACGCAGCGTATGCGAACAAAGTGTTCCAGGCGTTCCAGCGTCTGCATCCCGAGCGGGCTGCGGGCGAAGGCATGGGGCTGGCCATCGTCCGCCGCGTCGTCGAACGCCATGGCGGACGCATCTGGCTCGAATCCACTCCGGGCGTGGGAACGACATTTTTTGTGGAACTGCCCGCTCGCGCCCCGCAATCCAGGCAGCAACAACCGCCGCGGCACGATGCCATTCCGCGGCAAATACCAGAAAGGAACCCCAGTGATGGTGACCGAACCCTTGATCATTGTGTTGGCGGAAGATGATCCCGGCCACGCCAGCCTCGTGCGGCGGAACCTCGTCCGCGCCGGAGTGGCGAATGAAGTCGTACATGTCTGCGATGGACAGGAGGCGCTCAACTATGTGCGCCGCAGAGGCGCTTATGCGCAGCGGTCGGCCGGCGGGGCGACGCTGCTGGTCCTCGACATCAACATGCCCCGCGTCGATGGCGTCGAAGTTCTCCGCCAGGTGAAAGCGGACGAAAGCACGGCCCGCATCCCGGTGATCATGCTCACGACCACCGACGATCCCCGCGAGATCGAACGCTGCTATCAGCTCGGCTGCAGCGTCTACGTGACCAAGCCGGTCGAGTACGAGGCGTTTGTGGAAGCGATCCGCCGGCTGGGCCTGTTCCTGCAGGTCGTGCGTGTCCCCAACCAGGATTAGGTCGAATCGGTCACAAGGCATAGCAGCCCGTTGAAAAAAGGGGACAGGCACGCTCGCGGCTACACAATTCGCGAGGTTTCCGGCCTCATTCGCGAGCCAGTCCCCATTTTTCAACGGGCGCTCAGTATCGAACATTCGAGAGGTTCAGAGGCCAATGGTCGCCGCCAATCTCAAGTCGGTTCTGGTTGTGGAAGACGACCCCGGCGTCGCCTCGCTGCAGGCGCGCCGGCTGGAGCGGGCGGGTTATCACGTCCTGACCGCCGGCACGGTGGCCGAGGCGCTCGCACATGTGCACCAGTGCCCCGTGCAGCTCATTGTGATGGACTTCCGGCTGCCGGGCGGCGTCACCGGATTGGACCTGCATGCGCAGTTGAGAGCGGCCGGCTTTGAGATCCCCGTGATCATCGTCACCGGCTTCAGCGATGAATCGACGGCGATTCGCTCGCTGCGGGCGGGCGTGCGCGACTTTGTCTCCAAGTCCGTCGCCTACCTCGACTACCTGCCTGAGGCCGTCGAACGCGTGCTGAACGAGGTGCGTCTCGAAGAGGCCCAGCGCGAGCAGGCAGCCCTGCTGGAAAACGCGCAGGACGCGATTGTCGTCTGCGATCTGGAGCGGCGCATCGTGTACTGGAATCCGCGGGCCGAGCGGCTCTACGGCTGGAGTGCGGACGAGGCCGCCGGCCGCCCCGTACAGGAAGTGTTCCGACGCGACGGCTCGCCAGGTGTCGACGAGGCCCGGGCCGTCGTTGAGGCGAACGGCGAATGGGCCGGCGAGCTGGAGCACCAGACGCGCGACGGTCGCGAGATCAGCGTCGAAAGCCGCTGGACGCTCGTCCGCGACGCCGCCGCCCGCCCCAAATCCATTCTCATCGTCAATACGGATGTCACGGAGAAGAAGGCGCTGGAAAGTCAGTTGCGGCACGCTCAGCGGCTGGAAAGTATCGGCGCGCTGGCGGGAGGCGTGGCCCACGAGTTCAATAACCTTTTGCAGGCCATCGGCGGCTACACCGCTTTTGCGAAGGACGCGCTGCCACACGGCCATGCCGCGAGAGCCGATCTGGAGGAAGTCGAAAAGGCCGCCGAGCGGGCCGCATCGCTGACGCGGCAGCTTCTGAGCTTTGGCCGGCGTCAGAAGCTGGAGCGCTGCGATCTCGGGGGGAACGAGGTCGTCGCCGAGCTGTTGAAAATGATTCGCCCGCTGATCGGCGCGCACATCGAGGTCCGGACGGAGCTGGCGGAGGATGCCGGCGTCGTGCGGGCCGATCCGGCGCTGTTGCAGCAGGCGCTGTTGAACCTGTGCATCAATGCCCGCGATGCCATGCCGGACGGCGGCCGGCTGACGCTCCGCACACAAAGCGTTACGCTCGACCGTGCCTGGTGCGCGTCACATCCGGATCTCAAGCCGGGCCGTTACCTGCGAATCACGATCGCCGACACCGGCTGCGGCATGACGCCCGAGGTGCAGGCGCGTGTCTTTGAGCCGTTCTTCACCACCAAAGGCGTCGGCCGCGGGACCGGGCTGGGGCTCTCGATGGTCTACGGCGTCGTTCAGCAGCATGGCGGCACGATCCGCTTCGAGAGCGAACCGAATCGCGGAACGGAATTCCAGATCGATCTTCCCATGGTCGCCGCGCCGCGCGCGGCAGCGCGTCTTGCGGCCCCTGCCGAGCCGATGGGGGGCATCGCGAGCCAGTGGCCTCAGCGACCGGAGACGATCCTTGTTGCGGACGACGATCCTGCCGTGCGCGACGTGGCCATGCGCGTCCTGCGCTCCGCCGGGTACGCAGTGCTCGCCGCGGCCGATGGTGCAGAAGCCGTCGAGGTGTTCCAGGAGCAGGCGGAGGCGATCGATCTGGTGGTGCTGGATGCGGTCATGCCGCGGCTGACTGGCCACGCGGCATACGAACGCATCCGCACGCTGCGGCCCAAGGTCGCGGTCATCATTTCGAGCGGTCACGACCCGGACGGAGAGTTGACGGGATTCATTGCGCGCAGCGGTCTGCGGCTGGTTCCCAAGCCTTACGATCCACAGACGCTGCTGGCCGCCGTGCGCGAAGCTCTTCCCGGTCCTGTCCGTTTGTTCGACGTAGGCTTGCGCAACCGTCTCGTTTCGTTGGAGCGACAGGATGAACATGCAGTCCGGTGAGTTCCGCGCGCTGGTGGTGGACGACGAGGACGCGCTGCGGAACCTCGTCGCGCGGGCACTGCTCGGCGAAGGCTTCCACTGCGACCAGGCGGCCGACGGCATGGAAGCCCTGGGGCGCGTGGCCGGGCACCGCTACGATGTCGTGATCACAGACCTGCGGATGCCCAACCGGCACGGCCACGCGCTCGCCGTCGAACTCCTGGCCCTCGACGACCGGCCAGCGGTTGTGGTGTACACGGCGGTGCTGGAACCGCGGCTGGCGAAAGATCTCATGCTGCGGGGGGTCGACGACATCGTGTTCAAGCCGGTCGATCTGGCGCTGTTCGCGGCCAAGGTGAAAGGACTCGTGAGCCGGCGCCGCCAGTGTTCGGAAAATTCCGTGGCAGTCGCAGCCGTTCCGGCGCAGGTCCCAGCGCTGGACGAGCCAGATGAGCACGAGGCGCCAGCGGAGTCCGATGCGACCAGTGTCGATCCGCGAACGGAGTCGCCCTGGGCAGGCTCGCCGCAGAACACTCCTCGCATGCCGCTCAGCGTGCAGACCGCTCTCGACGTGTACCACATGACCTGCCGTGACGAATGCGAGCCGGAGGAGATTGCGGCCGCGATCATCGACGACGCTGTGCTCACCGCGGAACTGCTGCGGATCGGCAATAGCTCCGAGCACAACCCGGCGGGCCGCAAGATCGTCGACATCGAAGAAGTGGTGCGCCGCATCGGCCGCAGGCGCGTCGGTGAGCTGGTCCTGATCGCGAGCGTACTTGCCGGTTGCCCCGCCGGGACGTGCACCGTGGCATGAACGGCGTCGAAAGGGTCGAAGGTCGAAAGGGTCGAAGGTCGAAAGGGCCAGGAAAACAGCCGCCGCGACCCGACCAGGCACAGTACACCTCCGGCCCTTTTCGACCTTTTTGACGTTCGACCTTTTCGACCCCTCCCACGGTCCCAGTCAACTCTCGGACTGCTTGCCGAGATGCCGTAGCGGCGCCCTCTCAAAAATTCGTGCTCTTTTTGCTTGACGGCATAGACAATCTGTCTATACTCGGCAGGTACGAGCTTTGAGAGAGGTGGGTGCCGTGATGACTTGCTCCCGGATCGATGGTCGAAATGTCCGTCGCCCACTGGATGCGACTGTCGCGGCGCTGGCGCTCTCAGTCGTTCTCGCGATCACCTCACACACTGGCGCGCAGGAAGGGGATCGCTCGCAGCGCACGGGCGACGATCTGGCTGCGTGGCTCGACGATCGGTTCGATGTGCTCTGGAAAGAGCGGGCCGTCGAGCCGCAGTTTTGCGACGACGCGACGTTCGCCCGCCGCGTTTATCTCGACCTGCTGGGGCGGATTCCCAGCGTCGCCGAAACGCGGGAGTTCCTGGCGGACGCGCGAGGCGACAAGCATATGCGGCTGGTCGATTCGTTGCTGTTCCCAGACGGCGAGCGGCCGGAGACCCCCCCTGGCCCCCCCTTAGTAAGGGGGGGAAAGAATGGGCGGTGGAATCGCGAGCTGTATGCGGAAAACCTGGCGCGGATTTGGCGGCGGATGATGATTCCACCGGGCTCGAACGGGGCTGCGATGGGAACGCAGTTCGAGCCGTGGCTGGCCGAGCAGTTCCGCGAGAACGTCGGCTACGACGACCTCGCCCGCCGCATGGTGACGGGAGGCAACGCCGAGGACGCGCCGCGAGTCGCGGTGTACTACCGGGCCGTCGGCGGATCGCCCGAAGCGTATGCCGCCGAGTTGACCCGCACGTTTCTGGGCGTGCGGATCGCCTGCGCTCAATGCCACGACCATCCGTTCGCATCGTGGAAGCAAAGCGACTTCTGGGGCATGGCGGCCTTCTTTGCCGGCGCGACGCCGGCAGGCATGCCGGAAGCGCCGGCCGCCGGTCGCGGCCGGATCACGTTCGAGGGCGTCACCTATGATGCCAGCTTTCTCGGCAAGCGTGAGAAGGCCATCACTTCACCCGGCGACGACCCGCGGTCGGTCCTGGCCGAGTGGGTCACCGCGCCGCAGAACGATCTGTTTGCCGCCACCGCGGTCAACCGCGTGTGGCAGTCGCTGTTGGGCCGCGGACTGGTGCCGGGAGCCGATGATCTCGACCTGGCTTCCGAGGAGGAGCGGCGAATCATGCTCGATCCCCTGGCCGAAAAGTTCGCCGCGGCAGACTTCGACATCCGCTGGCTGATCGCCGGCATTTGCAAGAGCCGGGCGTACCGATGTGCGAGCGCCCGGTCGGCGGGCGCCTCGGCCTCGGTGCTTGATGGGCAGCGGCCCTTGAAGACGCTTCTTCCCGAGCAGCTTTTCGCATCGCTGGAGCAGGCCTTGAGTCTGCCCGTCTCGCGGACGGCGGACGATGCGGCGCGGCACAACGGCCAAATGGCGCAGCTCGTGTCCCGCTTCGACGAAAGCGCCGGCCGCAGTCCCGAAGACTACGCCGCCGGGATCCCGCAGGCGCTGTTGCTGATGAACGGGTCCCTGGTGGCCGACGCCACTGACCTCGATGCCAGCCGCACGTTGCGGGCGGTGGTCGACGCGCCGTTTCTCGATGATACGCAAAAGATCGAGACGCTGTACCTGGCGACGCTCACCCGCCGGCCCACCGACGCCGAGCGGGACAAACTGCTCGAGCACGTCCGCAGTCGCCCCGCAGGCGAAGCTCGCGGACAGGCCTATGCAGAAACCCTGTGGGCGCTGTTGAACAGCCCCGAGTTCGTGCTGTGCCGGTAGGTTCAATGACTCGGATTTCCTCTCAACGAGAGGCTGATGCCATGACCACCTCAAGTTTCCGCAGCGATTTTTCGCGACGCGATCTGCTCCGCTTCGGACTGGCGGGGGCGCTCGGCATGTCGTTCTCGGGCTGGCTGCCGCGGCTGGCGCGGGCGGCTGAGGGTCAGAAGCCGCCGCGGGCCTGCATCCTGCTGTGGATGAACGGCGGACCGACCCAGACCGATACCTTCGACCTCAAGCCGGGACATGCCAACGGCGGCCCGACGAAGCCCATCTCCACGGCAGTGCCGGGAATTCAGATCAGCGAGCACCTGCCTGGCGTCGCCCGCGAAATGAAAGACATGGCGATCGTCCGGGGACTCACCAGTTCCGAAGGCGATCACGGCCGGGCGACGCAGTTGATGATGACCGGCTACCGTCCCCGCGGCGAGGCCGTCAATTACCCGGTGCTGGGGTCGCTGCTGGCCCACGAGTTGGGACGGCCCGATAACGTACTGCCCAACTTCGTCAGCATTTCGCCTTTCCGCTTTGCCAATCTCGGCGCCGGGTTTCTCGGGCCGAAGTATGCGCCGCTGACGGTTTCAGGCCAAAGCGACGATCCGTCGGCTCGGGCGAACCTGTCGATCGAGAATCTCCGGCGGCCCGAGGGCGTCAGCCGCGCGTCGATGGAGAATCGCTTCGGGCTGCTCAAGGGTCTCGTCGATGCGTTCGCCGCCGACGGGGCGGCCGACGCGATCGCGTCTCATGCGGCGAATTACGAGCGGGCCATGGAGATGGTCCGCACCGAGGCGCGGGCGGCGTTCAAGCTCGACGAGGAAGACGCCACCCTGCGCGACGCGTACGGCCGCAACCGCTTCGGGCAGGGGTGCCTGTTGGCCCGCCGGCTCGTCGAGCGCGGCGTGCCGTTTGTGGAAGTCACGCTGGCGCAGATGCCCGGCGCCGCCGTCGCGTGGGACACGCACGCCGACAATTTCACCCAGGTCCGTTCTCTGTGCGAGGTGCTCGACCTGGCGTGGTCGACGCTGATGCAGGACCTCCGCAAGCGGGGCCTGTTGGAGAACACTCTGGTCGTGTGGATGGGTGAGTTCGGCCGCACGCCGCAGATCAACCCCAACGGCGGGCGCGACCATTTCCCCGCCGCCTGGAGCACGGTGTTGTGCGGCGGCGGCATCCGCGGCGGGCAGGTCGTGGGCGACACCGGCGAGGACGGCATGCGGGTCGTCGATCGCCCGGTCACCGTGCCGGAGTTCTACGCCACCATCTGCGCCGCGCTGGGCATCGATCCGGAGAAGGAAAACATCTCGAACGAAGGCCGGCCGATCGGCATTGT
>JAHWKJ010000734.1 GCA_019347905.1 Planctomycetota bacterium | reverse complement strand
TTCCGATCTTTTAGACATTCGTCATTCGACATTCGTCATTTTGCCCGTCCTCGGAGTGTGCCGGATTCGCACGCGAGCCCGCGAAGCTCGCAGACCAGGTTCGATTCCTGGCGAGGACACTGAAAGGTCGAGAGTCGAGGGTCAAGAGTCGAGAGCCAGCGGGAAGACGCCACGACGGGGTATTCTGGCTCTGGACTCTCGACTCTCCGCTCTCGACTCTTCCGACGCTGGTGCCCGACGGCCGGGCGGCTGCCTGCAAAGCAGCTCGAAGCGGGTTCGACTCCCGCCGGCGTCTCTTTGAGGTGAGGTCCGTTGATGCTGCACGTCCAGCGGCGCCGGCGGCACCGGTGACGGGTTCGCCGCCTGTGTTCCGTGCATGGGTTCTGACCGGGCAGCGTCAATGTCGGTTAGCTCAACTGGCAGAGCACCAGACTCAGAATCTGGCTGTTGCGGGTTCGATTCCCGTACCGACCACCAAACCGTCGGCTGGTAACCGACACTGCGAAGTGCAGACTCACTTCCACAGGCAGCCAGAGGGAGGCGGACGTTTGTCTGATCGGCCCAAAGCCGGACCGGCGGCAGCAGCCGGACGGATCGGCGCCGAGCGGCTTCGGCCGTAAGGCGTCGCCCTGAAAGCCGCTGTTCGCAGCCGGCGACGGCAGCACGTTCCGACGCCATGCAGTGTGCGGATACCGCTTTCGTCTTCCGCCGGTCGAGGATCGCCGACGTCGTCGGGAATCGCCGCAGGCTCCGGCCTGCTCCGCTCCCGACGGCTGGCGCGGTTCGACACCGGCGGAAGCGACTGCTCAAGCAGCACTCCGCGATCGGCCGTGTGATCGGCGAACGCTCCGTCTTCCAATGGTGTCTTCATTCCACTGAAAGAGACGCGAGGGCATTTTCCACTCGCGTACGACGAAAGCTTGCGAGGGGTTCCCCACGCAGGCGTCCAACCGGCCAACCCGGTCCACCGGGAAGGGGGTGCATGATGTTCCTGATGAAGCGCTACCAGATCCGCAGTTACGAGATGGGCCTGTACTTCCGTGACGGCGAGTTCCGCGGTCTGCTCGAGGCCGGTACGCACCGGTTCTTCGACCCGCTGGGCAAGGTCCGTGTCGACGTTGTCTCACAGCGCGAGCCGTGGCTGGTCCACGAAAGGCTCGACCTGATCGTCAAGTCGGGAGCGCTGGCTGAGCGCGCCGTCGTGCTCGACCTGAAGGACCACGAGCGGGCGCTCATCTGGATCGAAGGCCGCTTCAGTCACATCCTGCCGGCCGGCCTCTACGCCTACTGGATCGGCTGGAAGAACGTGAAGGTCGAAGTCGTCGACGCGCGGAACGCGCGCTTCGAGCACGAAGACCTGAAGGTCATCAGCCGCTCGCCCATGGCGCAGCGGGTGCTCGACGTCTGCACGGTCAACCGCGACCATGTCGGCGTACTGTTCATCGACGGTCGCTACATCGACACGCTGCCGCCGGGGCTGTACGCCTTCTGGAAGGGCACGGCCGACGCCCGCGTGGTCGAGGTCGACCTGCGGGAGACGATGGTCGACGTCAGCGGCCAGGACATCATGACGGCCGACAAGGTCACGCTCCGCATGAATGCGGTCGTGACCTACCGCGTGGCCGACGCGCGGCAGGCGGTCAGCCGCACGGACGACGTGCGGCAGGCGCTGTACCGCGAGACGCAGCTCGTGCTGCGGGCCGTGGTCGGCGCCCGGGAACTCGATGTCTTCCTGACGGACAAGGACGCCGTCGCGGCGGACATCGAGCAGAACGTCCGCCGCCGGGCGGGCGAGCTGGGTCTGGAGATCGCCTCGGTGGGCATCAGGGACGTGATCCTGCCGGGCGACATGAAGGACCTCATGAACCGTGTCACGGAGGCTCGCAAGGCCGCCGAGGCCAACCTGATCTCGCGCCGCGAGGAGACGGCCGCCATGCGCAGCCAAGCGAATACGGCCAAGCTGCTGGCGGACAATCCGGTCCTGATGCGGCTGCGCGAGCTGGAGGTCCTGGAAAGAGTCGCCGCCGCCGGCAAGCTCAATATCGTCCTCGGCGAGAAGGGCCTGACGGAGAAGGTGGTGAACCTGCTGTGAGCGAACGCGCCCCCGGCTCGAGGGATCGGGCCGGGGCGGCTCTCCGACAGCAACTGGGCCCCGCATTTCACCTGTCGCGCGGTGGGCGAGGCCCTGGTCGAGACAATGCAGGCCCATCCCGGGAAGCGGATGACTGTCCTCTGCGGCCACACTCACAGTTCCGGGAATTCGCAGATTCTCGACAACCTGCAAGTGCTGACCGGCGCGGCGCGCTACGGCCAGCCGAAGATCCAGCAGGTGATTTCGGTCGAGTAAGTAAGCGCGTCTGCCCGATTCACTCGACTCCGC
>JAHWKJ010000206.1 GCA_019347905.1 Planctomycetota bacterium | reverse complement strand
AGCGCCCCCGGAATCATGGTCGGCGGCGCCACGCCGGCCGAGCGGATCGTCATCCGCGACAACGTCGTCATCGGCGGCGGCATCCGGCTCGGTTATCCCTGGGGCACGACCAGCGAAGACGTCGTCTGCGCCGGCAACTACGCCGACGGCGGGCTGGTCGTCCGCGATTTCCGCAAGGCGGCCGTCGCCAACAACACGCTCGTCGCGCACTCGAACGTCATGCGGCTCGAAGCCGCCGGGAAGCTCCTCGTCGCCGGCCATCGCTGGAGCGCGAACGAGTATTACATCACCGACGGCCGCTGGGGCGAATGCGGCGTGGTCGAAGACTCGAAGAGCCGCGGCATGACCTTCGAGGACTGGCGCGCGGCCACCGGCGTGGATGCGGACAGCACGCTCACCCGCGGCAGCCCCTCGAAGCTGCGCGTCATCGTGCGACCAAACGCCCACGAACGCGGCCGGGTGCACATCGCCGTGCTCAACCCCGCCGCCCTCACGGAAGTCGAGGTCGACCTCTCCAAGGTCCTCCCCGCCGGCCAGAAGTTCCGCATCGTGAGCGCGAAGGACGTTTACGGCAAGGCGCTCGTTTCAGGCGTCTACGACGGCAAGCCCGTCCGTGTCCCCATGCGCCCCATCCAGCCGCCGCCGCCCGTGGGAATGCCGCAGGCGGAACTGCCGGTCACCGAGCCGCACTTTGCGGCCTTTGTCGTACTGCCGGAGTAACGTTCGCCGCGACGATGTCCAGTTGCCTCCCCCATCAAACAATGAGCTGCGTCCCCCTTTGGCCCCTTGGACCTATTTAGGGGATCGATTGCCGATCAATCGGACAGCACCAGCGGACCGTGCATTAGAACTCGTCTGTGTCGCTGCGCCGAACAGGCCGGCTGTGTGGCGGTCGGGAGCGTTGGGATCATAGAACACCGGCACTTCGTCGCCGACGGAGAACTGTCCGTCCATTCGTCGCGGCAGATATCGAGACTCACCGGTGCGGACCTTGCCGTCCGTCCCCCGGAAGCGGTACCGCAGGAACTGCGGGTGCCGGTCGCCCAGCGTTACGTGCTTGGTGCGCTGCACCGCGACAATGCGTCCTCTGGCCCGATCCCCATGTCGCGCCAACCAATGCTCGCGGCGCGCCCGGATCATACAGACGGCGGTGATCCACCAGCCCGGGACTGCCAGCGACCCAAACAGCGGCACGAACAGGCGCGCCACCCACCACGCCGCGTCAACGTTCTCGGCCAGTTCCGAGCGCGTGGGGTCATCGGGATCATAGACGATCTGGATCCGGCGGCCGCTTTCCAGGTTGTGGCGTTCCGACGAATCCTTGCCGCCGTACCTCCGGCCGTTGGCCGAGAATTCATACCGGTATTCGTACACGTCGAAGCTGGTATCCCAAGAGAAGTCCTGCAGATCGGCCCAAACCCGCACTCCTCGGTCGCGGAACGCTCCCCAATGCCACTCGGCCAGCAGGCCTGCGATGACGCCGCCGGTGCCGAACAGTGCCAAGAGCAGTCCTGCGTGGAGCGAGGGATACGCTCTCATCTGCTGCCAGAGGTTCATAAGGGGGCCTGCCGCGGTGGGGAGTCCAGTGGGCTTCTCGACGAGAAGGTGCAGAACGGTCCCGGATATCACGCGTCTTTAAATAGCTCCCAGCCCGAGACTGGAGCGCTCGCTACGCCCCGAAAAACACGGAAATCTCCGGGAAATCTTGGCAAGTCGGCAGCCGTGAGAGCGCTCCGGTTTTCGCGTGGACCTATTTATGCTTCGAAAATGAGGATTCGAAAAGGGGGACATTCTACCTTCTTTGGGCGGTCAGTGGCTGCCCGCAACGCCGCGTTGTCTGGGGTCAGAAGGGGAGAGTCTACGTTGTTTGGACCAGGCGTGCGCGCGGCCGCGACACCGTTGGGAATGGAACGGCTGTCTCGCCGGCGACGAGCGCGGAGCCGATGCAGCCGATCGCCTGGCGTATGCGAGAGTGCGGGCCTGGACCGTTTTGTGCTCGCGGGCATGGGAATGGAGAAGCTCTCATGGCGCCGCCGGGTCGAGAATCGTGACCGGCAGACCGCGAAAGTGAGCGGCGTTGAACGTCAGCAGCCGGGTGATTCCGTAGCTTTGCATGGCTGCTGCGAGACGCACTGGTGAGCCGACCGTCAAGCCAGGACTGGCCTTCAAACAACCTGAGTCGCCCGACGGCTGGGTGTAGGGGCCATCATTTGGCTTCCGCCGATCAGCCGCGGGAACTGCTTCGCGAACCGGCTCGCCGTGATCGCTCACCTTGGTTCTTCGTTCTCCCGGGCGAAGCCGATCTTGCCGCGCTGAGCTGGAACATGAAGTCTTCGGGAAACCGGTCGAGGTTCCGACGAACCGCCTGGGTCAGGACTTTCGTTGCAACGCCGTACAATTCCGCCAGGTCTGCATCGAGGAGAACCTTTTCTCCGCGAATGAGCAAGATGCACCCGTCCACTTGCTCTGGTGGAATCAACGTGGTATCCCGTCGCTTCTTTGCCACCGGAGATTCCCTTGATGTGCCCGCCAGACTTGAGGTCACAATTTGTGACCTCAAGACAGGCTGACGAGGTCGTTCGCCAACGCAGTCCAGGCTCTCCCGACCCACCTCCATGGGCCGCTCGCCCTCCGCGAAGTGGACCTCCAGCTCCGCCACCAGGCGAACGATGATACCCGTTGGCCGCGGGTGCCGCGACAATCCGCCGCCGCTCTCTGGGAGAGCCGGTCCGAGTCGGCCCGGTGCCGCTCGCCCCAAGCGGCATTCGAGGCCGCGGCGTGCCCGTTGGGCCGCGGCTGTCCCCGTCGGCGGGCCGGCAGGCCCCCTCACGACCGGCACGAAGCATTGATTCCGCGCGCAAGGGCCCCCACTTCCTCGCCCCTCCGCCTCTCAACCCTCCGCGCGCAACCATCTGCCCTTTGGTTGAGGACACCGCAAAACCGCAACGTCCGGGAGCCGCTGATGAATGCCTTTGGCCGCAGTGCCCGCGTGGACTCAGAAGGGGCAAGGTGGCCGAGGGGGCGAGGCGTGTGGAACTTGGAAAGTTGCCAGGTTGCCCCCGCCGGAGCGTTCGCCGGGCTGTGACAGGGCCGGACGATGGCGACGTCAAAGTCGTCGTCTCGTAGTTGCAGGGTGCGTCAAGGACCGTTCAACGGGTGCACCCATCACAAAGCGGTTGCCGGACCGGCTTGGCCTCAGTGGCGGAGGCATCGGCGATCCTTTAGGATCCACGGCGCGCGGCTGCGCTTGCGGAAGGGAACGCGCGCCGCTCGACACAGCTTCGGACGGACCAACGGGAACGGAACAACGCCGATGGCCAGGCACTCGATCGAGAACATCCGCAACGTTGCACTCACGGGACACGGAGCCACAGGCAAGACCACGATTTCGGATCTCATGCTGCACAAGGCCGGCGTCAGCACGCGGGCCGGCTCGGTCGATGACGGCACCAGCCTGCTCGACGTCGACGAGGAGGAGAAAGACCACCAGCATTCGATCACATCCGCCGTCTGCCATTTCACGCACAACGACCGGCGAATCAACGTCGTCGACACCCCTGGCTATCCCGACTTCATCGGCCAGGTCGTGGGGGCGTTACGCGCGGTCGAGACGGCCGTCATCACCGTCAGCGCCAGTGCCGGCATCGAGGTCAACACCCGCCGCACGTTTTCCCTGGCGGGCAAGGCCGGCATCGGCCGCATGTTCCTGGTCAACAAGTGCGACATGGACAACGTCAACTTCGGCGAATTGCTCGGGCACCTGCAGGAGTCGTTCGGCTCGGCCTGCGTGCCGCTGAACGTGCCCGTGGGGACGGGATCGAAGTTTGAAGGCGTGGTGAGCACGCTTTCGGTTCCCGACACCATTCCCGCCGGCGTGGCGGCCGATCCCAAGGCGCTCAACCAGACGGTGATGGATGCCATCGTTGAGGCCGACGAAGAACTGATGATGCGTTACCTCGAAGGCGAGCAGCTCGCGCCGGACGAGGTGGCCGCGGGCGTGGCCAAAGCCATCGCGGCCGGCACGCTGATTCCCATCTTCTGCGCGAGTTCGAAGACGGGCGTCGGCGTAGACGAGTTCATGAACGCGCTGGCCGATTTCGCGCTCCCGCCGACGGCGATCCCGCGCACGGCCAAAAACGCCGCGGGCGAGGATGTTCCGGTGGAACCCGGTGCCGATGGGCCGCTCGTTGCGCAGGTCTTCAAGACCCGCATCGATCCCTTTGTCGCCAAGCTGAGTTTCTTGCGCGTTTACTCCGGCAAGCTGGCCAAGGACCAGCAGGTGCACGCCACCGGCGCCAGCCGAGCGCTCAAGATCTCGCAGATCTTCGACGTGCAGGGCGGCAAGCAGGAAGCCGCCGATTGCGCCTGCCCCGGCGACATTGTCGCGGTCGTGAAGATGGAAGACCTCAAAACCGGCGATACGGTCACGTCCGACGGCGATCTGACGATGCCGCCCATCCCGTTCCCCACTCCGATGATCGGCCTGGCCGTCGAGCCCAAGAGCCGCGCCGACCAGACGAAGATCTCCGGCGCCCTGCAAAAGATTGCCGAAGAAGACCCCACGTTCCATCTCACGCGCGACGCGCAGACCAAGGAGATGGTGATGCAGGGCATGAGCGAACTGCACCTGCAGGTCGTGCAGGCTCGCCTGCACAAGCGCGACAAGGTCGACGTGATTACCCACCAGCCGAAGATCCCCTACCGGGAGACCGTCGCCGGCGCGGCCGAAGGCATGTACCGCCATAAGAAGCAGACCGGTGGCTCGGGCCAGTTCGCCGAGGTCCACTTCCGCATCTCGTCCTGCCCGCAGGACATCAATCCCGAGGAGTTTTTCACCAAGGACAACTTCGTCAGCCTGCGGTCCTACCACTACAACCCCGAAGACAATTCCTGCTTCATCGACCGCGTGACGGGCGGCTCGGTGCCCAACAATTTCATCCCGGCGGTCGAGAAAGGCGTCCGAGAACGGATGGAACGGGGCGTCGTCGCCGGCTACCGCGTGCAGGACGTCGTCTGCGAACTGTTCTTCGGCAAGGACCATCCCGTCGACTCGAACGAAACAGCCTTCAAGACGGCCGCGAGCATGTGCTTCCGCGACGTGTTCCAGAAGGCGAAGCCGACGCTGCTGGAGCCGATCGTCTCGCTCGAAGTAATTGTCCCCGGCGACAAGCTGGGCGAGATCACCAGCGACCTCAACGGCCGCCGCGGCCGCATGGAAGGCATGGAGGGCGCCCCGGGCGGCTTTCAGGTCGTGAGGGCGAAGGTTCCTTTGTCCGAGGTGATGACCTACGCCCGCAGCCTGTCGAGCATGACGGGCGGCCAGGGCTCGTTCACCATCGAGCTGAGCCACTACGAGATGGTCCCGCCCAACGAGCAGGCCAAGATCGTCGCCGCCGCCAAGAAGACGGACGAAGACGAAGGGTAAGAACCTCACTCGCGCCGGAGTGACCGAGGCCAAAGGTCACGGCCAACGCCAAAGAAAGGGCTTGATTCTCGCGCTTGCCGGCGGCAGAATCACAGTTGTCCATCATCAGCGTGACCGCATGTCTCGACCTGTTCGATTCACGGAGGACAGATCTCGTATGCAGGAATTCCTCATTCCCTGCACTATTGAGCGTGGTGGCTTTTCAAGCGAGCGAACGTTCGAGCTTCCGCACGCTCAAGGCAAACTCGTCGGAATGGCCTTTGTGGAGCACCTGTTCGACGAAAACCGGCAGCCGCTGGCTGACGAGAATCCGTCGTACGGAGAACAAATCCGCGGCTTCGTCAAGTGCCGCGTCATCGAGCGCTTTGACTCCAGGGTTCTTGTCGAAGTGCCGAGCACAGACGTCATCAATGTTCCGCAAGATGAGTTGCAGCCATTCTCCGCCTGACGAATATCGCCCATGTACCTGTCAGACCGGGACATCAAATGGGCCATCCAGACCGGCAAGCTCATCGTCGAACCGCCACCGGAACGGACGGACGCCACGTCGATCGACCTGCATCTGGACGCGGTATCCGAAGCGAAAGTCTGGCACATCGAAAACTTCCTTGAGCACGAGCGATCCGCCGGCGCAACGCGGGCGGAGCTGCGCATTGCTCAGTATCATCTCGCAGAATTCTCGAAGCGTTATCTCGTCGGCCCGCCCGAGTACGATGAGAGCGAACAACAGCTCGTCGGAGTCCGTGGGCGACAGGTCATTGTCAAGCCCCGCGGCTTCGTGCTCTGGCAGACCCGAGAGAAGGTCGGCACTCCGGACAAGAATGCCGACCTGATCTGTTTCGTCAACGGCAAGAGCACGCGGGCCAGGGCTGGAATCGTGGTGCATCTGACGGCCCCCACAATCCATGCTTCGTGGGCCGGAAAGATCACGCTGGAGATCGCGAACCTCGGGCCCTTCGACCTCGTTCTCCAGGAAAATGACGTCATCGCCCAACTGACGGTTTGCAGGATCACCAGTCCGCCGGAGCGTGGGGTTGCCGGAGTATCTGCCACGCATGGACAGACCGGAGTCTCCGGAACAGCCAACTAAAAGACAACGTATCACCCTGACAAAGAGAGCGTCGGGATGGCATCAGATCCGACGTCCAAAGCGCCCGCGAGCATTTGCTGCACGGCAGCGATTTTCCCTTTCCCATCGCACCGGCCGCCTTCGCAGAGCGCATCGGCGATGAAGCCGCCCGCCGCATCGCCAGGGAAAGCAACTGGATCAAGCGGGATCTCGATCTGAAGGATGCGTTGGGAATCGGCCGCGCGAGCGCCCAGCGCTCGTTCGAAGTGGCCATCGCCGGCAAGCGGCCCGCATGATGATGGATAGCGACGCTGGGTTGTCGGCACCGCCTCAGCGGAACCATAATCCGAGCGCCGGGATGCGAGTCTTGTAGCGTGGATTTCAATCCACGCGACCCGCTTGATTCGCCTGCATCGCTGCCGCGTGGGTTGAACCCCACGCTACGAAGACGACTGACCCCTCTTCCGCGACCGCCATGACGCACGCGACCGAACTGCCCGAGTTGGACTTTCGGCCGCGGATGCCTCGGCGGCGCGACGTGCCCATCGGCTGCGTCGGCGCGGGGTTCATCATGGCCGATTGCCACCTCGTCGCCTACCGGCAGGTGGGGTTTGCGCCGGCGGCTATCGCTTCCCGCACGCCGGGCCGTGCGCAGGAGGTCGCCGCACGGCACCACATCCCGCGCGTCTACGGCGATTACCGCGAGTTGCTCGACGATCCATCGATCGAAGTGCTCGACATCGCCGTGCCGCCCGACGTGCAGCTCGAAGTCGTGCGGGAGGCCGTGAGCCGTGCCGGGCACTTGCGGGGGATCCTGGCGCAGAAGCCGCTGGGGGTCGATTATTCCCAGGCGAAGGAGATCGTCGAGCTGTGCCAGGCCGCAGGAATCGTGTTGGCCGTCAACCAGAACATGCGGTACGACCAGTCGGTCCGCGCGTGCCGGCGATTGCTGGAGGTGGGCGAGCTGGGCGAGCCGGTGCTGGCGACCATCGACATGCGGGCCGTGCCGCACTGGATGCCATGGCAAGAGCGGCTGGGCTGGGTGACGCTGCGGATCATGAGCATTCACCATCTGGATACGTTCCGGTTCTGGTTCGGCGACCCGGCCCGCGTGTTTGCCAGCGTGCGGCCCGACCCGCGGACGGCGGCGAAGTTCGCGCACGAAGACGGCATCTGCCTGTACATCCTGGAGTACGACAGCGGCCTGCGGGCGGCGGCGTGGGACGACGTCTGGACCGGCCCGGCCCGCGAGGGCGCGGCGGCCGACATCGGCATCCGCTGGCGCGTGGAAGGCATCGAAGGCACGGCGCGCGGCACAATCGGCTGGCCCGACTATCCCCAGCGCACGCCCAGCACGCTCGAATTCACCACCCGCCGCCGCGGCGAAGACTGGCAGCGGCCGCGCTGGGGCGAGGTGTGGTTCCCAGATGCATTCGCCGGTCCAATGGCCCAGCTTCTGTGCGCGCTGGAAGACGGCAGCGAGCCGGAAATCAGCGGGTCGGACAACCTGCACACGATGGCGCTGGTCGACGCCTGCTACCGCTCGGCCCGCGAGCACCGCGCCGTCGCCCCAGCCGAGATTCTCGCCGAGTAGGAGCGGCTGCGCCTACGTCGCCGGCAGGTGTTGCCCCGACCCGGCGTTCATGCTATCAACCCGCCGCTTTTCCGTCCGGAGGTCGAAGTCCATAGGCGGTGACGTTGAGTGCCAGATGATCAGGCAGGGCATATCTGTTGCGGCCTTCGCATTGGCCGGCTGGTTGGGAGCGGCCGCTTCCCCTTCCGCGGCCCAGGATGTGGGGTGGATGGGGCCCGCGAGCGGACGCTATGAAAACCAGCGTCAGCCGGCCGAGTCCTACGGCGGCCGCCTGCTCCGGTTGCAGGCCGAACTCGACGCGCTCAAAGCGGAGCCCGCTGCGCTCCGCTCGCCGATCGTTGCGGCCGGCTGCGAGAGGATGGCCGGCCTGTGGGACAGCGCGGCAGACGCATCGGACCCGCAATACCCCACGGTCGGCGTCACCGGGTTTTTCCAGGTCGATGCGGTGTGGTTTTCGCAGGACGCCGACAGCCGCGGCTTTTTGGGCGACGTTCCCGACGCGGTCCATTTTCGCCGTGCCCGGCTGGCCGCGACGGGCGATGTTGCTCCCAATGTCGACTATCTCGTGGAATTCGACTTTGGCTTTCCGGGCCGGCCCAGCTTCATGGATGTGTGGCTGACGATTCACGATCTCCCCGGCGTCGGGAATGCCCGCGTGGGACAGTGGCGGCAGCCGTTTGGCATGGACAACGTCACCAGTGTGCGCGAGTTATGGTTCTTCGAGCGGGCCTTGCCGTTTGCCTTTGCACCTTTCCGCCAGACCGGCATCGGCTTCTTTGACGGGGCGCTCGACGAGAGCGCGACGTGGGCGATCTCCGGCTACAAGTTTCCGGTGGATCCGTTCGGCGGGAACTTCGGCGACGACGGCTATGGTGCGGCCGCCCGCGCAACGATCGCCCCCTGGTACGACGAATCGACAAACGAGGTCGTGCACTTCGGCTGGAGCTGGAGTCACAACCGCCCCACCGACGAGCGGCTGTTCTATCGCACCACGCCCGAAGTCGGCTTCACGCAGGGCGACTTCAACACCGTCGCCGTCGCAGTCCCGTTTTTTGTCGATACGGGCCTGCTCGCGGCGGAAGACGCCACGCTCCTGGGGTGGGAAGCGGCGGCGGCGCGGGGGCCGTTGAACGTGCAGGCCGAGCTGGTCTACGCCCGCGTCGACCAGGTCGCCGGCCCCTCGCTGCTGTTTTCCTCCGCGTACGCACAGGCGGCATGGGTGCTGACCGGCGAACGCCGGCCCTACGTGCGCTCGCAGGGCGTGTTCGGCCGCGTCGTTCCCGCGGAAGATTTCGGAACCTGTGGCTGCGGCGCCTGGGAACTGGCGGCGCGGTGGTCGTACATCGACCTCGACGACGAGACCATTACCGGCGGCCGCCTGACCGACACGACGATCGGCCTCAACTGGTACCTCAACCGCTACACACGCTTCGCCTTCAATTACATTCACGCGGTGCTCGGCGGCTCCGCACCCCACAGCCAGACCGGCATCGCCGCGGTGCGCGGTCAGCTCGATTTCTAAGAGCGTGTCTGGAACTCCACCGACTGCCGAGTGCCTGCTGCCGACCGCCTTCTGCCTTCTGCCCACGGCCTACTGCCGACCGCCTGGCGCGCCCCACCGGGTGTCGATGTGCGGGCCATCGGCGCGACCTTTCGTCCACTCCAGCACCGTGCGTAAGGTCCGTTCGCCGCGGGCGTAGTACATCTCGTCGATCGACGCCAGGTGCTCGCGGAAGGCCGCCTCGCGACGCTCTTCCC
>JAHWKJ010000205.1 GCA_019347905.1 Planctomycetota bacterium | reverse complement strand
AACGAGCCAGGCCGCGTCGCCGCCGCCTGCTCGTCCAGAAGCGCCGGCCAGTTGCGGGCCAGGCGGGCGAAGCCTTCGGTGTGGTAATCGATGATCTCGCCGTAGGCGTCGCGGTCGCGCGGCATGTCGGGCCAGAAGGCGTGCCCGGTGACGGAGCAGAAATCGAGCTGCTCCTGCGCCCGCAGGAGCGCCTGCCGCACAGTGCCGTGCCCGTAGCTGACCGAGCAGTGACTGTGTAAGTCGCCCCAGTAGAGGTGCATGGGCGCGTGGTCCACCGTTGCAGCGTGCAGCCCCGGCAGGGGCGAGGAGACCATAGCCCATGGCGTGAGCCATGGGGAGTGGATTTCATGCGAGGGAATCAGCCCCGGCAGGGGCGACAGAATCGTAGCAAAAGGCTTCCCTCTGTCGCCCCTCCCGGGGCTAATGGAGCCGTCGCCAGATCTTCCCCACGGCTAACGCCGTGGGCTACGATCTGATGCCCCTGCCGGGGCTGAGGATCGGAACGAAGCTCAGCCCTGCGCCTTCAGGTACAGCGCCTTGAGGTACGGAATCGGCCGCTGGCCGAGCGCCTTGAGGATCGTGCCGCCCGCGGTGAAGGAGTGCGTGACCCAGCTCTCGTCGCCGTACTTCGCGAGGGCCGCGCCGCCTTCTCCGCCGCCCACGTACACTTCGACGCCCGCCTCGTGCATCCGCTTGAGCTGCTCCATGAAGCGGCGGGTGCCGGTCGAGAAGCGATCCTCCTCAAACTTGCCGAACACGCCGTTGTGAAACGCGACGGCCAGCTCGCCCCGGCGGTTGCGGGCCGCGGCGATGAATTCTTCCACCTTGCCGGCCTGCAACTCGATCGTTTTCGGGCCGACGTCGAACTGCGCCTGGTCTTTCGGAATCGATTCAACAATCGACTCATCGCCGAGGACGAAGTCCACCGGCAGCACGAAGTCGACGCCGCGCTCGCGGCCCACCTTCAGCATCCGCCGCGCTTGTTCGACGCGTTCATGCGGAACGTGAATCTTCTTGTTGGCCGGATCGGCGGCCAAGCCGAGGCTGAAGCCGGGATCGTCGGCCTTCTTGAGCGCCATGGCCAGCGAGCCGGCCGCGATCACCGTCTTCACGCGGCCGCGGCCGATGATCTCTTCCAGGTCGTCCAGCTTCTCGATCTTGATCCCGCTGAACACGACCAGTTCCGCCAATCGCGCCCGCGTCACGTGCTTTCGCAGTTCGCCGTCGATATACGTCCCGAGGGCCATGCGGTCCATCGCGAGCGGCACGAGCGTCGAGGAGAGATCACGATTCGACGCACTGAAACCCTCGTTGACATGAACCGCTCCGAACTTCTCGCGCAGGCCGTTGGCGTAGTTCGTCAGCGGCTCCGCATAGCCGGCGAGGTCGGCCGGCTTCGCTTTCCACAGCACGCGTTCCAGCCCGTACTTGCGAGTGTTTTCGAGCACGACGATCGCGCCGTCGTCCAGAGCGGCCACACGTTCGGCGGCGGCATCCAGCACTTCGCCGTGCTCGTCACTCATCCAGTCGTCGATGAACGTCACCTCGCGCTTGACGCCGGCCTCTTCGAGCAGCGTTTGCAGGTGCTCGGCCACCGGCGCCAGCGACAGCTTCGGATCGCGGCCGATATGCCCGTAGACGATCTGCACCCAGCCGCGCTCGCTGCCGAACCGCAGCGTGTCGAGCATCGAACGGAGCCGCACGTCTTCGGTCACGCGGCCATTTTCGACGGTGGCATCGGTGTCGCCGCGGACGAGCACGCGCGTGCCGGCGGGGACGTCGCCCAGCGATTCGAGAGCCGGAATCGCTTCCAGGCACTGTTCGAATTGCGGAAAGTCCGTCTCAGGCGCCAACAGCCGCTGGCACCAGTCGACGACCAGATCGCGCGAGACTGCCACGTCGTCTAACCCTTCTCCGCTGCCGCGGAGCTCTCGGCGGCACCCCCCGTGTCCCTCCCTTGCGAAGGAGGGGGCGAGGGGGTGGTTGGCCGCTCGTCCTCGACGACTTCGAGCTCCGGCACGTCAATGGACGTGATCCGCACCAGCGTGTACTTCTGCCGATGGCCGGTGTGCCGGCGATACGTCTTTCGGCGGCGGAACTTCTGGATTTCGAGCTTCTGGCCCTTCTCTTCCGCGACGACCACTTCGGCCGAGACACTGGCCCCGCCCAACGCGGGCTGGCCGATGCGGCTCGCACCGCCGCCGTTGGCCAGCAGCACCTGGTCGAACTTGACGGTGTCGCCCTTGGCCGCATTGGCGCGGAAGTCGATCTTTACCGTTTCACCGGGGGCCACGCGAAGCTGCCGGCCGCCGTCGCTGATGACTGCAAACATGTGAGGGGTTGAGGGTTGAGGGTTGAGGGTTGAGGGCAGGCATCCTGACGCGCGGACGGGCGCCCCTGGCCACACTTTCTGGAAAGAGGGATTCTAGCGAATAGCGGATCCGCTTGCCAATTGATGCGTCACGTGCGGTTGCCGAAAGTCAGCCCGGTCGCCCGACGCGTCAGCGAGGGACATTGGAACATCCGGCTGCCCAAGTCCCTCGCTGACGCGTCGGCCTACCGGCAAAAAAAGCTTTGAGTTCTCGGCCGGACGTGATAGGTTGAACAACGCCAGTCAAGCCCGCGTTGTTGTGGCGCGCGGGCGTGGCAGGGAATGGCAAATCGAAGTGACCGGGAGCGTGACCGCCATGCTGGACGATCTTGAGGTGCTGCGCGTGCTCGAGCCGGGGGAGCGAACCGTCGTCAGCCTGGGTGACGTCGAGTTTCCCGACGAAGTCGTGCTGGAGCGCTGCCGGGCCGATCTCGACCGCCTGCTGGCCGACGGCCACGTCCGCACGCTGGCGTTCGATCTGGACGGCGTGGTCATCATCCCCAGCACGATGCTGGGACTGTTGCTCACGGTGCGCGGCCGCGGCGTGCAGGTCGAGTTGATCAATCCCTCGCCGGATGTGCGCGAGGTACTGCGGATCACGCGGCTGGAGTCCAGATTCCGCGTGCTCCCCGACGGTCGCTGAGCGCGCTGGACGATCAATGAGTGCTCGGAATCAACCGCCCGTCGGCATCGATCTGGGAACGACGTTCTCGGTTGTCGCGCATCTCGACGTTTCCGGCCGGCCGCAGTCGATTCCGAGCAGCGAAGGCGACCTGCTCACGCCCAGCGTCGTCTTCTTCGATGGTGCGTCCATCGTGGTCGGCAAGGAGGCGCTCAAAGCGGCGGCGCTGGAGCCGGATCGCGTAGCGACGTACGCCAAGCGCGACATGGGCAACGCGAGCTACAGCCGGCCGCTGGGCGGAAAATCAGTCCCGCCGGAGGTCATTCAATCGCTGATCCTGGAGAAGCTGAAGCAGGTTGCTCCCGCCGATGGCCGCGGCCGTTCGTCGGCCAATGCGAAAGGCAGGCTGGGGGCGCGGCTCTTCAAGGGAGGGAGCGCGGCGAGTTTATACGCGGGGGCGCGCGGCGGAGGCGGCGACACGGTCGTAGTGTCGGAGGACGGCGTTTCGGAGGCGTCTTGCTGTGCCGCATCGCCTGCCTCTAATGCCGAATCGTAGGCGGCTTTGCGGGCGGGATCGAGCAGGCAGAGACGTGCCGCGGAAAGCTCATTGAGGAGTTTCTGCGACAGGGCCAGGTGCGGACCGGTCGAAAACTGCCTCACAAAAGTCATCCGCTGGTCGGCCGCCGCCTCGATCACATCGGGATCGGATTCGAATCTCCGCACGCCGAGCAGCCGGTAGTGATCCGGCGGCTGCTCTTCCGGCGGGATCGCAAGCCATTTGTAGTAGGCATCGAACTCGCCCGGCGACCCCGTAGAGTCGGAGGAGGTTTCCGTCCGCTGAGCGCGAATCCATTGGCGACGGAACTCGTTGGACTCCGCCCGGACCATGGCAATTCCGCCGCACCAGCGGGTTGAGTTGGCTCAAATCAGCAAGTGGCCATTACTGCGTCACTCCAAATGGGTGAGCAGCTCGCTGGGCCTATTAGAACCACTGACTATCAGTGCGCCAACAACCGCCATGCAACCTGGTAGAGGAGCACAGTGAGACGTTGAGCCGCGGCAGCGGCGACAGCATGTAGCCCACGGCGCCAGCCGTGGGTAGCGAAAGCCATTGAAACGTCGAGCCGCGATAGCGGCGACAGAGGCATTTCCATCCTTCTGCCGCCCCTGTCGGGGCTGATGCAAACTTCGTCCGACATATACCCACGGCTTGCGCCGGTGGGCTACATGCTCTCGCCGCTATCGCGGCTGAAATCAGCCGCCTCACGGCGATTACCCGGTTCCAACAACTTTCGAGATGCACACACTGCAACCTGCGATCTGCGCGGGTGCGAGTACGGACGGCGAAAGCCGAGGTGCCTGAGAGTCGCCGACGCGGCCTCGCACGCCTTGACATGCGGCAGTTCCTCGGGTGCAATGGCCAATTGGACACCAGCGGGCCGGCGTCGTCCGCTATTGCGGAACCTGCGAGCGCTCGTGTTTCAAACCAGGATGTGGCGGAGCGGGCCATGGCGATCACTGTGCAGACCGGAGACGGTCGGACGATTGTGATCGACGGCGAGGCGGCGCGCATCGGCAGCGACCCCGGGTGCGAGATTGCTTTTCCCAACGACGCTCGGCTGAGAGGCCAGCACGCCCGACTGAAGAACATCGGCGACCGCTGGCTGGTCGAAGCCACCGAGGACGGCCGGATTCAGGTGGGCGACGCCGCGCCGGCCCGGATGAAATGGCTCGAGCCGGCAGCCGCGATTCGACTGACGGACTCCGGCCCCACGCTGATCTTCCAGCCGGCTGGCGACGCCGCGCCTCGAGTTCCTCGGCCGCCCGCCCTGCCGCAAACCACCTTGGCGGGGGTGTCCGCCCCACCATCCGCTTCGTCCGCGCGAGAGGTTTCTGAAGCCGTGGACAAGCGGTCGACCGCTTCCGCGGCGCCGGCAGCTCCTCGCCAATGGTCCGGGCGAATGGCCTCAACCGCCATCGCGATGGCAGCCGTCGCGTTGCTGGCGGTGGTCGTCGTCTGGGCCGTTCGTGGAACTGGCCGGGAGGTAGACGACGGCACGGCGGCACAGGCTGCGGCGGCGGCAAGTCAGCGAAATGCCGCGGGCGAGAATGACGTTGTGCAACAGCCGGAAGGGGACCAGGCTGCGGAAAAGACACCTCCCGTCGTTCCCGAGCACGCCTTGTATTGGGTGCTGGTCAAAGATGCCGAGGAAGAGCAGGTGTATCGGCTGGGAACCGCCTGGGCCGCGTCCGAACATCATCTGGTGACGAGCGCCACGATCGCGACGGCGGTCGAGCAGCTTGCCGCCAACTTTCCCATTGCCACCGTCCGTTGCCCCCTCACGAAGCAGGAGTTCGACATTGAAACAGTCGCGTCGCACGCGGGCTTCACGCGCGCGTACGCCGATCTGCAAACGGCCGAGGCTGAGGCGGACGCGTTGCGCCGCAAACTCGAGCAGGACCAGGCCGCAAAGGAAGCCGCAGATTCGGACTGCGCCCCCGCCCAGCCGCTGCTGAGCGACGACATGGTGACCGAAATGATCGATCGGCTGGTCGAGCTTGCCGAGAGCCGCTTTCAGGCTCTCGAACGGCAGGCCTACGTCGATGTGGGCGTCATTCGCGTGCGGGGCGCCCTGCCGGTGGCGCTGCCGACGGCCGGACCGCGCTCGAAGCCGCGCGGCGGCGATCGCGTGACGGTGCTGGGCATCGCCTTCGACGAGCCGGAAGTGTTGATTTTTCCCGACGAGACGGCGGTCTCGACGCGCCTGCCGGGGCGGATCCTGAAGCTGCCGAGACCGAGCGGCGCCGCACGCCCCAGGGCGCGACTGGCGGTTCAGGCCGACCGGCAGCACTCGACGGAGAACTGGCTCGGCAGCCCGGTTCTGAACGCAGACGGCGAGGTCGTGGGCATCTACTCGCGACTTGCGCCGCCGATCGATCCGTCCCAGCCTCCCCGCGGGGACGTCTACGACGCCGCCGAAATGAGCCCATTGCGGGAACTCGAGCCGGCACTCGCCCGTCCGCCGGACGCGAAATGAAGCGGGCGGCTGCCGGGGACCGCGATTCCACTGGCCGGAGGGCGATTCATGCACCACTGCCGAGAACGAAAGACCTTGCGGGCCGGGCTGACTCTCGCGGCGGCGATGCTGCTCGCGTGCGGGAGCGCTCCTCGGGCGGCGGCGCAAGTCGTGCGGGGATGGCATGGACATGGCTGGGGCGTCGACGCGGTGACCGCGCGGATCCACGCCCAGGCAGACCTGATCCGCGCCGTCGGCACGGCAGCAAAAAATGTTGCCGAGGCACGCGAGATCCGCGCGCGGGCCTATCGGGCCGAAATCGCCAATGAGGTCTATCGCGTCGAGGCCTACTGGAAGCGAAAATCCATCGCGGAGGCCGAACTGATGGCGCGCCAGTTCGACCGCGCCAAGCACGAGCGGCGCAGCAACTTCAAGGCGTGGGAGCGGCTGAAGAACTTCCCGGAGCTAAACGGGCCGGGCATCGAAAACGGCAGCGCGCTGAACTTCCTGCTGCACCGCTTATCGGCCACTTTTCTGGCGGTGAAGTTCGATAACCCGGGCGACGACAAAAACCGGCAGGCCATCGCCGATCAACTTCGGCTCTCACCGGAAATGCTGCACAACCTGCGGCTGCGGCAACACCGTACGGGGGGGCAGCACCACATCTTCCGCGCCGATGAGGGGATTGCGCTCGCTGTGGACTGGTGGCCGTACGCCTTACGGGAAGATGAGTTCGCGGCCCATCGCAGGCGCTTCCATCGTGCGCGGGAGCGGGTATCGGCCGAAGCCGCGGCTGGAGACATCAGCAATGAGGCGATCCGCGAATTCGACCAGGCCCTGGCGGACATGAAGGAGGCCTTCGACAGGAGCTACAGCCGCCGAAACCGCCACAGCGACCGCCACGGCAGCCGCATGAACACGTGGCAGCACTACCGCACCGCCAGCCTGTTTCTCTCCAGCTTGTCCGGCGAGATTCTGCGGCTGCAAACCACCGGCAGCACGCAGGCCTTCGACGGCAGCCTGAAGTTCACCGGCCACGACCTCGTCGAGTTGATTACCTATATGTCGCGCAACGGCCTCGATTTCGCGCCGGCCCAGCCGGGTGAAGAGCACTCCTATCACGATGCTTTCGCCATGCTGCGCGACGTCTACACGACCGTGGCCGACGATGACGAAGGTGCGGCGCCGCCGGAAGACGGCAGTCGGCGGTAGATACCAAGGCCTCGGGTCGAAGGTCGAAAGGGTCGAAGATCGAAAAGGCCGGAAGGGTCGAGGGTCAAGAGTCGAGGGTCGAGATCAGCCGCTCCAGCAGGCTCGCGAAGCGTTCGACGGCCGTAGGCGGGATCGAGTGGAAACCGTCGAAGGGCACGAAGTCGACTTCCCAGCCGGCTTCGATCAAGAGGTCGCGCAGCCATTCGGCGCCGAAGAACGGCAGGATCTGGTCCTGCCGCCCATGGCTGAGAACGACGGTCAGCCCGCCGCGCGCGAAGGCCAGCGGCCGCCACTCGGATTCCGCCAGCAATGTGCCGGAGAACAGCGCCACTCCGGCCGGCTTCTCCGGCAGCCTGAGCGCCACGTCGAGCGAGACCATCGCGCCTTGCGAGAAGCCGCCCAGCACGAAGAGGGAGAGCGGCACGCCCGTGTCGCGGGAAAGTTCCTGAACAGCGCCCGTGAGGGCGTGGCTGGCTTCTGCCAAACCAGGCGGGACGCGGTCGCGCAGGATGCGGGTCTGACCGCTTTCGACCGCCGCCATCAGCTCTTCGACATCCAGCATCCACCAAGCGCGCGAAGCGGGGAGGCCGCCGGCCGACAGATCGAGCGGCGCGGCCGGAAACACGAATCGCACCGATTTCGCCAGCCGAGGTTCGCGCCGCACGAGTTCGTCCGCCAGCGGCACGAGATCAGTTCCGGGCGCCCCGAAGCCGTGGCACAGGACGACAACCAGCCGCGGAGGCACGTCATCCGCCAGCCAGTCGATGACGCGGCAGGTGAGTCCGGCGATCGGAAGCGAATCGGAACGCATTAGCAACACCCGGCGCGCGAGGAAGACGCGTTTAGCCGCGTCCCAGCGGGACGCGCGCGCTCGCGCGTCCCGCTGGGACGCGGCTAAACGAATTGGGCATCAGGTATCCACGCTGACCATCTGCATGCCCGCCATCGCCGGGACGGGCTGGCCGGCGGGAAGTCCCGATTCGGCCGCCTCGGCGGCTTCGGCCCGTGCGGCGCGGCGTGCGGCGGCTCGCTGCAGCGTGCCTTCGATCATTCCGCCCAGTGAACCGGCCAGGAGCGCCGGCAGCAGGACGATGTCGGACAGGAGGGCCAAGCCGATCAGCGACGCCATCAGCCAGCCGAACCGACTGATGAGCAGAAAATCGGCCGAGGTCATCACCAACAGGCCCAGCCCGACAGCGGCGCTCGTCTGCCACATGGCCGGTCCGCAGCGGGACAGCGCCTGCGAGATTGCGTCCTGCCGGTTCAGCCCCGCTTCGAGACCGTGCTTGAACCACGTGAGCAGATGCAGCGTGCCGTCCACGGCGATGCCCAGCGCCACCGAAGCCGTGATCATCGTGCCGATGTCGACGGCCATGCCGCCCCACGAGATCAAGCCGAACACGACGCCGATCGGCAGCAGGTTGGGCAGCATGGTGATCAGTCCCGCCACCGGATGCCGCAAAAGCACCATCATCACCAGGGCGATGACGCAAAACGCCAGGCCGAAGCTGGAGATCAGGCTGTCGAGCACGGCTTCCTGCGTCCGCAGAAACAGCGGCACCATGCCCGTGATGACGTGCGAGGCACCGGGCTGGTCGGCCAGCACCGACGCCGCCACCTCGTTCAGTTCTCCGCGAACTTCGTGAGGCGCCCGCCAGTCGCCGACCAGGTCGGCGTAGCTGTAGTCGCTCATCACGGACGCCTGGGCCGTGATCCGCCACAGCTCGTCGCCTTCGTCAATCGTCAGCCAGCGGCCCGAGGCGACTTCGAGCGACTTCCGCTGGTCGGCGACCGTGATGAAGGCCCGCGCGCCGGTCTCTTCGTCCTTGACCCGCCGCTCCAGCTCGTACATGCCGCGGTTGAAGGCCAGCCGTTGGGGGAGGCTCACGTCGTCGGCCGGCGGCTGGTACTCGGGCTGGAAGTCGGCCAGCGACAGCGAGCCGCTGATCTGCGGATGCTCGCGCATGCGGTCCTGCACCTGGCGGACGAGCTCCAGCCGCTCCAGGAAGCCGATCTCTTCCTGGGCCTGGGCGTCGAAGCGCACGACCACGTCCACCGGGGTGATGCCGGCGAGGTGTTCTTCCAGAAAATCGTAATCCTGCACGACGCGGGCGTCGTCGGGGAAGAAGCGAATGACGCGCGTCTCGGTGCGGAAGCGCGACAGGCCCCACGTCCCGCCGACGAACAACATCAGCGAGGCGGCAATGATCAGCCTGCGATGACGGAACAGCACTGCGCCAAACCGCCGCCAGCTCGTGCGATCGATTTCCTCGAACGTCGGCTGCCGCGCCGGCCACAGTTGCAACAGGGCGGGCAGGCCGAAGAGCACCACAGCCAGCGAAATCAGACAGCCAATCGCCGAGTACAAGCCCAGATCGCGGACGGGAACCAGCGGGCTGGTCATCAGCGAGACAAGGCCGATCGCCGTCGTAAAGCTCGCCAGAGCGCACGGCGTGCGGGCCATTTTCACCGTTTCGACAATGGCCGTCTTGGGATCGCGGGCCGCCGCGTGCTTCCAGTAGTTCGCGACGTGGATGCCCGCCGAGAGCGTCAGCACCGACAGCAGTGTGGGCATCACCACCAGCACCATGTTCATGCTGCCGTCGGTCAAGGGCACGAGGGCCAT